>JAAYUP010000128.1 GCA_012517635.1 Candidatus Atribacter alterifermentans | reverse complement strand
TGTTAGCGAAGAAGTTCTTGAAAGGAACGGGAAGTTATATTGTTGTGTCAAAATTGAGTATGTTTATCTAAATAGTGAAATATTTAATGGCGTAAAAATGACTGATTGGGTTGCCGATGAGGGACTTATACTGCGCGTGAGCATCTTTGATCGTGTAACCTTGGTCACCAATGAAGGAGAACCCATTGGAGATGTCAGAATGAGGGAAAATCTTGCGCTGAAATATATGTACTCAGGGTATGCTGGCAATGAAAAGAAACAACCGTAGAGGTGTTGTTTTCGAAACCATTTAAAGCGGCACTAGCGATATTTGGTTATTAATGACAATGAATAGGGCAACATGGTATTATTCAAACATTTGGAGACATTATCATAATTATCATTCTGCCATATAATCAAAGAAGATTGGTAAAGTTGTTAGGTCGTTAAAAGGATACTAGCGTACATTTTATAAAGAAATCTGCTACCTTTTTGAATTTATCGATTCGTTTTTATCGTTATAATATTTTTGCTTTTAATAATCGGAAATGGGATCAATATATTGAACACAGAAAGTTTTTCATATTTTTACTGCCAAATAAGGTGTTCTGATGGATGATTCGCTGGAGAAAAAGCTTTTATTAAATCTAAAAAAAGGTGATGCAGGTGCCTTTGAAATAATTTTTTTTAAGTATAACCAGCGTTTGTTCAATTTCTGTTTTCGTTTTTTTTCTTCAAAGGAAGAAGCCGGAGATTTAGTTCAGAGGGTTTTTATTTCATTATGGGAGCAAAGGGATATGCTGGATCCCGAAAGGCCGGTTTCATCCTATCTTTATGGTATAGCCAGAAATCTGGTTTATCAGGAATTTCGAAAGAGTGTTTTCAAGGAAGCTTTGAACAGAAAGATAATTAAAGAGGTAGAAATTTCAGAAGACTCTGGATATCGCGAAATTTTTTTTGATGAATTGAAAGAAGTTCTAGCTGCTTTAATTGAGCAATTGCCAGGCCGTCAGAAGGAGATTTATAAACTCAGCCGTGAAGAGGGATTGAGCTACACTGAGATCGCTTCGCGTCTCGGGATATCTGAAAACACTGTTGACACACAACTGCGCAGAGCATTGTCTTTTTTGAGGGAAAAATACAGCAACTTGTATCGCTAATGAAAACTACACTTTTTTTGGTTTAAAAATATCTTCCCTCATAAATTTGATACCTAGGTCTTTGTGTATAAAATTTAGCAGCTAATAAAATAGCTGAGAAGAAAAAATTGCAAACTTGTCACGGAAATAAACGCTCAGATACAATTAATAATAGGATGCAAAAAATGGAAAAGATTACTGAACTTATTGAGAAATTCAGATCGGGTTCAATCACCGATGAAGAAATAAAACTGCTTATGGGTTTTCTAAATGAGACGAATCCTTCTGAGCAGATTAAAAGGATATTGAACAAGGCATGGGATGTTTCGGCAGGGTGTAATTCTGAAGTTGATTCACGTGCTTTGTATGAAGGGTTAAAAGAGAGGTTAGGTTTGGTTAGTCAGGTGAAAGGATCGGCGGAAGAGAGACCGAATAAGGGAGTACGAGAAACGATCATAGGCATACTTAGGTATGCAGCTGTTTTTCTGGTTGCCTTTGGTCTCTCGTGGCTGATCCGTTCGTTAATGTATGAGAATAACAAATCAGTATTAATTTCTCACATACAGCGGGTAACTGTTCCTCTCGGGTCCAAATCAAAGATTGTCTTGCCCGATGGTTCGGAAGTCATTCTAAATTCTGGATCAACTTTGGCATATGATATTAAAGAGTTTGGTAAAAGGGAAAGAAAAGTATTTATGGAGGGAGAAGGCTATTTTACTGTTGCAAGGAACCCTTCCCGGCCTTTTTACGTGAATACACCAGCAATGGTTATTAAAGTAAAAGGAACTACTTTTAATATAAAAGCCTATCCCGAGGAAAGAACTGAAGAAGCTATTCTGATTAGCGGATCAGTTGAGGTTTTCCCACGATATACTTCATCGAAAAAACAGATAGTTGAACTGACTATGCCTAATCAGAAGATTGTTTTCACTAAGTCTGAAGCAAATTCAAAGCTTTCAGAAACTCAGCAGCATATGTTTGAAGAGAAAATTATTCAGGCTAAATTGCTTGGAGTTCAGACAGTTGAAAAAGTTCAGAATAGTGTTGCATGGAAAGATGATATGCTCATTTTTGACAACGAACCTTTCTCAGCACTGGTAACCAGAATTGAACGCTGGTATAACGTTAATATTCAGGTGAATAATCCTGAGCTGGAAAAAGCAAGGTTTACCGGTAAGTTTGATAAAGAAACTCTTGATCAGGTACTAAAGGCATTAACTACTCTTGTTCCCTTTGATTATACCATTAAACAAAATACAGTTATTATTTCCAGGTTCAATTCAAAAACAAAAATGCCTATGAAACAACTACATTGAAAAAAATGGGCGAAAGATGTTGGAGGCATCTTCCGCCCTTCTGCCAAATGATTTGCACTAACTTATTAATCAAACCATTTAACATGTCAAAGGTATGAAAAAAAAACTATTTTCACCTGACAGGCCTTTATCAGGTCTGTTAAAAATCAAACTAATCATGAGATTTTCGGCTTTCCTGTTACTGACGAGTGTTTTGAATGTCAGTGCTATCGGTTTTTCCCAGGTAGAGAAGGTTACAGTAAAACTTGCTAATGCCAGCATGAAGGAATTTTTCAGAGTTCTGGAAGGGCAGACACACTACAAATTTTTGTATCGGGACGATATACT
>JAAYUP010000127.1 GCA_012517635.1 Candidatus Atribacter alterifermentans | reverse complement strand
TTCGATCGCTGAGTAATGAACAAAAACGTCCCCACCCTGATCAGACTCAATAAAACCATAACCTTTTGATGCGTTAAACCATTTCACTTTACCAGTTGCCATTTAAACTTAAACCTCCAAAAATTGAAACATGTATTAGCTCTTACAAGCCGTGCAAGGATAGTATCACCTAAAAACCAGATTGTCAATGGAAAATCACCGATTATTTCAATATTTTATACTAAATTATAGAATTTTTTTTGTATTAAATAACACACGGTTTAATCTGGTTCTTTCATTGATAAGTTAATCCGCTTTCTTTCCAGGTCAACTCCGATAACTGTTACTAATACCTTTTGATGAACCTTTACCACCTCAACAGGATTTTTAATATATTTTCGGGATAATTGACTAATGTGCACCAAACCATCTTGATGAACACCAATATCTACAAAAGCTCCAAAGGCAGCGATGTTGGTCACCACCCCAGGAAGTTTCATTCCAATTTGAAGGTCTTCAATCGAATTGACCCCATTAGCGAATTGAAAAAACTCAAAATGTTGCCGTGGATCTCGTCCTGGTTTAGAAAGCTCAGTGAGTATATCCTGTAGAGTTGGAAGTCCTACCCCGTCATTGAGGTACTGGTTGAGATTAATTTTCTTAGAGAGATTGTTTTCCCCAATCAAGTCAATGATAGAAATACCCAATTCCTTTGCCATTTGTTCGACAATGTGATAACTCTCTGGGTGAACAGCACTGGCATCAAGAGGATTTACTCCGTTGCGAATTCGCAAGAATCCTGCTGATTGTTCAAAAGCCTTAGGACCCAAGCGAGGAACTCTTTTTAAATCATCACGATAACGAAAAGGACCATTTTGGCTTCGGAAACCAACGATCGCCTGGGCTAATTGAGGACCAAGTCCAGATATATAGCTCAGCAGCTCTTTGCTGGCGGTATTCACTTCTACCCCAACACTATTCACACAACTCATAACAACATCATCTAAAGATTTTTTAAGCTCAGCTTGATCGACATCATGTTGATATTGTCCCACACCAATTGATTTTGGATCAATTTTAACGAGTTCGGCCAAAGGATCCATCAACCTTCTCCCAATTGACACAGCACCTCTTACCGTCACATCCTGGTCAGGAAATTCCTTTCGAGCAACCTCTGATGCAGAATAAACTGAGGCACCACTTTCATTGACCATAACAATGGGAATTTTTGATAATCCCTCTAAGCTGCGTAGAAAGGCTTCGGTCTCTCTTCCAGCTGTTCCGTTTCCAACCGCAATACACTCAATTTTAAATTCCTGGCACCTCTTTAAAATTAGTTTGCTAGCCGATTCTCTGTCTTCCTGAGGAGGATGAGGATAGATGGTATCGTGTTGGAGTAAATTCCCTTGGCTATCGAGGCAAACCATTTTGCAACCAGTTCGAAATCCGGGATCAATAGCCAACACTCTTTTTTGCCCAAGTGGTGGAAACAATAGCAACTGACGAAGATTTTCAGAAAAGACTTCAATAGCTACATGGTCAGCTCTTTCTTTGCTTATTAACCGGACGTCGTTTTCTAATGACGGAGCCATCAGTCTTTTATAACAATCCTGACAGGCTTCCTTTACAATTAATGAAGTAGGATTGGATCCTTTGACAAAAAATGACTCCAAGAGCGATAGAGCAATATCTTCCGGAGGAAGAATCCGAAGAGATAAAATCATTTCTTTTTCGCCTCGCCGAATCGCTAATAGTCGATGAGACGGTATGCTTTTAATCGGTTCTTCCCAATTAAAGTAATCTTGGTATTTAATTCCTTCAGTTTCTTTTCCTTTTATTACCCGGGAACGAATAATCCCTTGAGTCAGGAATAATTCTCTTAGAGCTTTCCGTACTTCTTGATCTTCATTCATCCACTCCGCCAGAATATCTTGCGCACCTTTCAATGCTTCTTCGACCGATGTTACACCTTTTTCCTGATCCAGAAACCTTTCGGCTAAAACGGTGGGGACTTCTTCTTCCTGTTTAAAGAGGATTTCAGCTAAAGGTTCCAGGCCTTTTTCCCTGGCAATAGTCGCTCGGGTTCGACGTTTTGGTCGAAAGGGTAAATAGAGGTCTTCTAATTCGGTTAGGGTTTCAGCTGCTTCCATTTTTTCGCGAATCTCGTCAGTCAGCTGGCTTCTTTCTTCCATGGCATTGAAGATCGCTTCCCTTCTTTTCTCCAATAGTAGAAGGCGGTCCATTCGGTTTCTTATTTCGGTTATGGCTACTTCGTCTAAGCTTCCAGTTGCCTCTTTCCGATAACGAGCAATAAAGGGAATGGTGGCATCCTGATTGAGAAGCTCAACAACCGCGCTTACTTGTTTTTCATCTATACCCAGTTCTACGGCTATTTTCTTGATGTGATCGCTCAACGGTCGTTCCTCCCAGTTTTCGGTAGATTATAGAGTTCCATTTTAACATCATTATTCATTCATTTCGAAACGAACCTTTTCGAATATGCTGAATAGGAATAATATAATATCAAATGCTGTGGAGGATGAAAATTTATGACCAAACAAAGATATCCTTCAATATCGTTGATTTTTATCGCGATATTCCTATTCACTCATTTCACGTTCGCTTCTCCCTTGGCTTCAAGCCGGAATCGACGATTTAACCCGTCCACCCAAAGGATTGAAGCCAATATAGTTGATGTATTAGCTGCCGATGGTAATTTTACCATTTTATTACAACTCATCAATAAAGCTGGCCTTTCCAATTCTTTGAAAATAGCGAATGATATAACTATTTTTGCTCCAATTAATGACGCTTTTAAAGATTTATCCAAAAATACTTTAGAGGCTCTCTCCAAACCAGAAAACCGTCCCATCCTCGCTGCTATTCTCAGATATCACATGGTTCCCTATCGAATCACCTGGCGTGATCTCCCAGGAAGTAAACTCACCTTGAAAACGCTCTTAGGTGGATCAACTATGGTTTTGATGAAAAGTAAAGAAGACCCTAAAGTTTTATTAGCAATAAATGATGCTCCCGGAATGGGTGAAATGAACGCCGAATTTTCTCGAATTGCTTATGAAACGAATAATGGTAATATTTATACCATTGATTCGGTTCTTATACCCTGGAAAGTTCGCTGGTCCCGACTCCAGTAAATCCAATTTTATTTTTACAACAACATATTATTCTATTATTAGATTGAGAGAGAATTTACTGTATAGATAGACATACCTACCACCTGGTTCCACCAGATAATGGTGGTATTTTCTTATAAACCATCATTCAGGCTGTGTCACAATTCCTTTCTTCCACCACGTATAGACTAAAAGTGGAGGACACATAACACCTATCCTTAATTTTTGGTTCTCTATTCCCAATATGACCGTAAAATATTCGTATAAGTGGGGGTAAATAATTTACAGAATCATCATGACACAGTCTGATTACGAGGAGCGTCCTATGCGACGTGGCAATCTCATCCTTCATTCCTCTTTTTTTTCTTTTAAAGAAATACTATCAAAGATATAAAAGCACCCTCCTCTCGCTAAGCGGCACCCCTCCGCGGAGGGGAATTGTTGAATCCATTCCCCCATTGAGGGGGGATTTAAGGGGGTTGTGCCTTTCTCTTTTTATTACATCACTTTGGGCTTATTCCGGTATTTTCAGGATAGACCCTCATGCTGCTTTGCAGCACCAGATGAGGATGAAAATCCAAGATTCGGCATACCATGGCAATCCGTTAGATTAAAAGTCCAAACAAATAAAGCTTCCTTAGAAACTTATCAATCGCATTTAAAATTTTTTGTTATTGAAAAATTAAAAATATGGTATAATATAATTTGTGCGGATACCGAGAAACTGATTTTTTGCATTTTCTTCTTACGGGATAATCTCTAAAGTTGTTAGGGGAGGGGTGGAGATGCGGAATTCCCGTTTGATGGCAAAAATGCAAATAGGTTTGTTGATATCCGCACTTCTTTTTTATCAAATTTCCTGTAAAGATTCTTCCAATGTCACCAAATCAACCTCACGGTAATGACTCTCTTAACCTTTCCTTCTCGGTCAATAAATATATTGTGGGGAACCGCAATTACCCCGTAAAGTTTTATCACCTGATTCTCTTGGTCGTGAAGAATTGGATAAGTGATTTGATATTCATCAATAAACTTCATGAGATTCTCTCTACTATCCATGCGTGGTGCAACTGCTAAAATTTGAAGTTCCTTTGATTCATGGTATTTGTGAAAGACTTTATTTAAGGATGCGCTTTCAACTTGGCAATGAGAACAGGTTGTCAAGAAAAAGGTTAAAAAACTGGTTTTCCTACTTAAAATAATTTCTTGACCATCCAATGTCGTCAGTGTAAAGTCATTGAGCTGAAAATCTTCTAATTGGGTTTGATCTTGAGACTAAACTAACGAAAAACTCCCCAATGGAATGATAAAAAGTAAAACCAACCAAAGGAGCTTAAATATTGTTTTCATCTTCAACACACTCCTTTTTGCATTTTAAGTAATATAACCATTTTACTAACATATCATTCCATCCAAGTGTTTGGCTAAGAATTGTTCCATCTCTCGATAAAAATCAAACCGGTTTTCTTCATTGCGAAAACCATGGCCCTCATTTTCTTTAACTATATACTTCACATCTACCCCTCTTTTGCGAAGAGCTTCAACAATTTGATCTGATTCCACTTTTTTAACTCGGGGATCGTTCGCCCCCTGAGCAACCAACAAGGGAACCCGAATTTTATCAGCATGGAATACTGGTGATACTGACTGGAGTAAATCACGATCTTTTTCCGGATCGCCAATCATTTCGTAAAGCATTTGACGTCCCTGCTCCCAGTAGGGAGGAATGGTTTCTAAAAGTGTAAATATATTGGAAACTCCCACATAATCAATTCCTGCTGCATACAAATCGGGAGTAAAGGTTAAACCAGCTAATACTGCATATCCACCATAAGAACCCCCGTAAATGGCAATCCTTTTGGAATCAGCAATTCCTTTCTGAACCAACCATTTGACTCCATCAGTAATGTCATCTTGCATCTTTCTACCCCATTGTTTAAAACCGGCTTCCCAAAATTTCCTCCCATATCCAGTTGATCCACGAAAATTAACTTGAAAAACTGCATACCCACGATTGGCTAAAAACTGGACTTCCGGATTAAAGCCCCAAACATCCCTTGCCCAAGGACCTCCATGGGGATTTATGACAACTGGTAAACGTTTGGAATCATCAGTTCGAGGGAGAGTCAAATATCCATGAATAACCATACCATCTCTGGCGGTGAAGGTTATTGGTTCCATATTGGCTAAGTATTCTTCCTTTAGCCAGGGACTCACTTCAACTAATTTTTTGAATTCTCCATTAAGGAGATCATAGTAATAGTAAGCACCTCGTGATTTATCACTATAAGTTCTAACCAGGATCTTATCTTCTCCCCGATTCATGCTGGCTATTGAGACTTCATATCCAGGGAGTTTTTTCTCAAGAAATTGCTGGATTTCTTCCCTTTCTCGATCAAAAAAATGATAATGTAGCTTATCGGTAATATAAGCTACACCGGTTATTTTCTTATTTTTA
>JAAYUP010000126.1 GCA_012517635.1 Candidatus Atribacter alterifermentans | reverse complement strand
TCATGCCCATTTAAATTCTCATTTTTTTATTATTTATAGCTGTTTTCCTAAAGAAAATGGCTTGGTTGCCGATAATAAATCATTATGGGTTCATTAAAAGCAATGTGGAACAAGTATAAACGGATATTAATGATCACTGCAATAATAGCTTACGCTGTCCTCATTCCCTTTATTTCCAATTATATTGGTATTCCAGAAAAAGGAATTCTGGGAACTTTTTTAATATTTTTATTCACTATGATGTGGGGGTTAAGGGGAGGGATTATTGGTGCTGTTTATTCAATTATCAATTTAGGATATTATATAGCAAACAGCCCTCATCAAATTGATAATTCCTTCCTGGTTTTGGGAACAGTCCTCTATCTTTTTATTGGTATCGCCTTAGGAAGATTATTAGATGTCGTTCGCAGCCAAAAAGCCAATCTTTCCAACCTCCTTGAATCGCTCGAACAGAAAGAAACCAATTATCATCAATTATTTGATACCATCGTTGACTGCTTGTTTGTTTTTGACATCAATGATATCTAAGGGCAAGTTAATATCGTTGATGTTTACACAGTTGCTTGTAAATTGTTAGGGTATGAAAAAGAGGAGATGTTACAGCTTAATTGTTACGATTTAATCGATAAGGATTATTTGAAAAAAATGAAATATTTTTTTGGCAAGCTTTTTCAGGCCGATCAAGAATTTTTATTCGAAACCATATTCATTACTAAACAAGGAAAAAAAATTACTGTTGAATGCCACTGCAATTCGATGAGAAAAAATGGAAAAGTATTCGGCATTTGTGTTGCAAGAGATATATCTGAAAGAAAAGCTGTCGAAGAAAAAATAAGGTATTTAACTTTCCATGATTCGCTCACCGGGATTTATAATCGAGCTTACTTTGAGAACGAATTGGAGAAATACGATAATTTCAGATATTTACCAATTAGTATTATTATAGGAGATATAAATGGGCTGAAATTAGTAAACGATGCTTTTGGACATGACGAAGGCGATCGGTTATTAAAAAATTGCCGCCAAATGTTTGAAAGAGTCCTGTAGGCAAGCTGATACTGTAGCTCGTTATGGGGGGGGAGATGAATTTGTCGTTCTTATAAATAATCCAAACCCTTTTTTTTAAACGAAGTACGTGGTAAAATACCCGACAGCCATAGAAAGATAATTTAAGAAATTAAGCGATTTGATATTTATTTTTCAATAAAATGTGTTGGTATTTTGTTTAAGTTTGTCATGAAGGATATAATGAGGTAAACGGTAGTATGATAGTAAAATCATCAAAGAATTTCTGCATTCCAAATTCTAATCGTACTTCCGCATTAAAACGAAGCCTAATCTCACAAAACAGGAGGAAAATGACATGGCAGTAAGTTTTAAGGAATTGGGGTTGGTCAATACTCGAGAAATGTTTGAAAAGGCAATGAAAGGTGGTTATGCCGTTCCAGCTTATAATTTTAATAATATGGAACAACTACAAGCCATCATTAATGCCTGCGTTGAATGTAATTCACCGGTTATTCTTCAAATATCAAAAGGCGCTCGTCAATATGCCAACCAAACTTTGCTCAGGTATATGGTACCGGGTGCAGTCGAAATGGCGCGTGAAGCAGGAAGTCAGATCCCTATTGCTCTCAATCTTGATCACGGCGATTCCTATGAACTGGCAAAAAGTTGTGTTGATTATGGATTTTCGAATGTTATGATTGATGGTTCTTCTCTTCCTTATGAAGAAAATGTTACCTTAACTAAAAAAGTTGTAGAATATGCCCATGCTCACGATGTCACGGTAGAAGGAGAATTGGGAGTATTAGCGGGGATCGAGGAGCATGTTTCCTCAGAAGTGACTCATTATACTCGGCCCGAGGAAGTTGAAGACTTTGTTACCAAAACCGGTGTCGATAGTTTGGCAATATCAATTGGGACGTCACACGGAGCTTATAAATTTAAAGTGAAACCAGGTGAAGCCATTCCTCCACTCCGTTTTGATATCCTTGAAGAAGTCGAAAGACGACTCCCTGGATTTCCAATTGTTCTTCATGGAGCATCGTCAGTCTTGCAGAAATATGTTGATATCATAAATCAATATGGCGGACAATTAGAAAATACCGCGGGCGTCCCAGAAGATCAGATTAAAAGAGCAGTGAAATCAGCGGTTTGTAAAGTCAATATCGACTCAGATGGACGCTTAGTTATGACAGCCATGATCAGAAAATATTTGAGTGAACATCCCAAAGAATTTGATCCTCGTAAGTATTTAGGTCCAGCCCGTGATGAGCTCACCAAAATGTATGTTGCAAAATGTGAACTTTTAGGGAGTAATGACAAAGCTTAAGTTTTTTTGACAAATACGAAATCCAGTTTAAGAATCTGTTTTTTAAAATAAGAAGCAGCCTGAAATAAAAGCTGCTTCTTATTTTTTTATTCTTGACATATACTTTTTTGGATTGATTCCTGATTTATTAAGGAGAAGGAATAGGGGTTAGATGAATCTGTAGGGAAATTTATTTTTTTGATTAAACGGAATCCTATCCTTAAGATTTCTATTTATTTGCCGATAAAATATAATGTTTAAAAGATTTTCTTGACCCATGGGAATACTCCGAAAGTATTTAAATAAAAGTATTTTCAAATTTTGGCTTTAGATAAAGGAGGTATGAGATAACATACACTCATTTTATAAGAACTGAAAAAGAAATATAATTGGGTCATTATTATAATCTATATGGAAAAATTTGCTTTTTAAGTTAAAAAATAATAAAGTGAAAGAGAATTATGAATCAAGGAGGTCTGACTATGAAATTAAAAAGGGCAGTTGTTTTAGTTTTCAGTGTTTTTCTGGTAATGGCTTTTGTAATAGGGTGTACTCCACCATCTCCATCTCCAACTCCAACTCCTATGCAATATCCAAACATTTCTTCTATCCGGTATGATTCCGACTGCATTAAAGCCGGTACTCAATTAAGAATTTACGGCCGGAACTTTGGCGACCTTAAGGGCACCAACACCGTCACCATGAATGGAATAGTCGCAGCAGTTTCCTATTGGTCTGATGATGAAGTGATAGCAATTGTTCCTACTTCTTCATTACCAGCTCGGGAGTTACGGGTTGCTGTAACAGTAAATGGTGTTCCCAGCGATGAATATTGGCTTTATGGGATATGTGTCGCACCAACACCAACTCCGACTCCAACTCCAATACCCCTTGATCGGGTCGATGTAGCGAGAAATATCGCCATTACTAAAGCCCACAATGATGGGGTCAATGTTCCATATAATGTGTTTTGGGTAAAAACCGATGTTTCAAGCGGAATTGGTTCCAAACATTATCAATATACTTACTATGGTGCTTCCAAATGGATTATTGATATTACCTATCCAGTCATTGAACAACCAGATTTTACCATCAATATTTTCAGCGAATGGGGATTAACCATGTGGAGTGGAATGGTTTATTATTGGGAAACTGTTCCTCTAATGGATTAGAGAATTTTGCGCATACAGCGCAATAGCTGTATGCGCTTTTTGCTTTTCTTAAGGCCATTCTTTAATCAATATAAATTTACTTTCCCAATTCCCGATTCAAGATAAATATTCAGAGTAGGTTGAGTTTTCCCATAAAGTTGGTTGGTATAAATATTTCCATTGACAATCAGGTGAGAGGCATCGATTGCTCCTAATCCTCTTTTCGTTTCAACTCTTACTCCAATATTCTGTGGAAGAAAGAGAGTGACCTCGCCCAAGCCGGAAATAATTTTTGAATCAACATCCTGCAACCAATTTCCACGTAAATCAATGGTTACTTTTCCAACTCCTGTTTTTAAATGAAAACGAGAAAGGCTCGTATTTTCTTTCAAATCAATCATAACTTCACCAGCACCAGCCTCTATCGTTAAGGTTTCAAGAGTCATTGAACCAAGATCAACTTGACTTTTCCCTGCTCCAACTTTAAAAAATAGATTCATAGGGACAAAATCATTGAGGCGTATAAGAGTTTTGTGATTGAGGTCTCGAAATCTGAATAGTGAAAAGTGAGTATTCGTGGGTATTTGTATTTTCAGTTCGCCAACCATATTTTTTACTTGATAAGAAATCAAAGGTTTCCATTCAATGGAAGGATACTGAAATTCCCCTCCCATTAATTTCGTTGCTCCTCCAGTGAGAGTAATATCACCTAAAGATATTTCGACTGTAGTATTCACCATTAAGGCATTGCCAATCTCAACAGAAGAGTTTTCTGACGACCATTCCTCAGCAACAGCTAAGTAGGGGAAAAAACCAAAAAAGAATAAAGTTAATAATGAAAAGAGTATTCTTTTCATTATTAGATCACCCTCCTTTCTCTTCCATTATGAACTTTTTTTCATAACAATTCAACGAACTGTATAGTACTGAAGTGAAAAAAGTTCAAAAGAGTTGACAAAATGAATGAAGAAAATAAAAATGATGGAACTATTGTTCTCAAAATCGTTTTTCTAAAATTCGAATACAAAAGGAAAGAGGATAGAACATGGTGAGAAAAAAAATTGATAGGGAAACGAACTTTACCATAGAATTGGGAGTAAAAAGCGATCCTATTCAGTACCGGTATTCTTTTGATTGGCTTTTTCATTTAATGGCAGAAGAAGGGGTTTATAATTTACAATTAGGAACCTTCACGGAATTTTACTCCCTGCCCGACGCTTATTTTTATCGGTTGAAAGAATCTGCTCTATCAAAGGGCATTCAGATTTCCAGTATTTTTACCTCACATCGGGAATTAGGCGGGTTTTTGAATCCTGACAAAGAATTTGCTGAGATTACCAAGAAAAATTATCAAAGAATGATAGAAATTGCTGCTCTATTAGAATGCCCAGTTGTTGGTTCCTCAATGGGAAGCGTCTATCGGGATCAGATTGAATTTCGCCCCCAGGGAATTCAATCTTTCCTCAGCTTTATAAAAGAGATGATGGTGTTTGCCAAGGATCAAGGGTTGTCCTGGTTAACCCTGGAACCAATGTCTTGCTACGCTGAACCTCCTTGTAATTCGGTTGAACTTCAAAAAATAGCTCATGAATTAATGCAATATCATTTAAGCCAACCTGAAAAAACTGTACGTTTTGGATATTGTGCTGATGTATCACATGGTTGGGTTAATCAAGAAAAAATTATTATCGAAAATAATCTTCATTACTTTATCTCTTCTTTTCCCTATTTATATGAGTTTCATTTTAAAAATACCGATTCAATATATAACGCAACTTTCGGTTTTGAATAAGAAAGCTTAGAACGCGGCATCATTGATGTAAAACAAATATACTCGATTTTAATGAAAAATCAGAATACGATTCCTGTAAAGAAAGTGATTGGATATTTAGAACACCCAGGTCCCAAATTTGGTAGAGATTACTCAGATTGTTTACTGGAACGATGGCTGAGAGAATCATTGCAATATTTACAAAAACAATGGACAGAATGGAGTGCAATATATTCTTAAAAGGTTTTGCAACCCCACCAAGTAACTCGAGCCAAGGCTTCAGCGCCGATAATATGGCCTTGACTATCGCGAACCAAAAGATCGGGAACCAATAAATCATCCCGATCGGGAAGGGCATTGGCAACAATCGGTGAAACAATGAGAAATACTCCTTCTTCTTTGTCAGGAAGGTTATAAACTGGTCCAAAACGGGTGGTCATAATCGGAATTTCATCAATTTCTCCGATTTGAATCCGTTCTTCTTGACAGCGGGGAACGATTCCTTCGGGTTCAATAGAGCGATAAACTAAATTATTTTTATATATGATAACTGGGTGATGGGTTAAGTTTTTTATCATAGGACTCCTTCAAGATTAATTACATTTTTTCCTCTTATAATTTTATCAAATAAAAAAAGTGGATTTTAAATTTTTCATTGAAATTTTAGTAAGCTATGCTTTAGAATTTTTCTCATGGGAATTTAGAGGGAAGGGTTGTATTATTATGGACGATAAAAAGTATCTCAAGATGGCTTTAGACATGGGAGCTGAACATGCTATCTTTTTCCGCATTGAAGATATTGAATTTGATTCAAGAACGATCATAAAGTGTATGTTTGGTTGTGATGATTGGGGAAAGGGGAATACCTGTCCTTCGCGCCCTGGGTCTTTACGGCCATGGGAATATCAAAAAGTACTGGAAAATTATACTTGGGGTATTATTGTTCATTCCACCAACAAATATCTTTCCCAGAAAATTTCTTTTTCGATTGAGAGACAAGCTTTTCTTGATGGTTATTATTTTGCGTTTTCTATGAGCGATTGTGCTCTATGTAAAGAATGCAGCGGTTTTAAAGGCATGGAATGTGTTAATCCCAAATTAGCTCGTCCAGCTTTTCATAGTGTCGGTATTGATGTGTTTAAAACCGTTAGAAAATTTGGTCTTCCGATAGAAACTTTAAGGAATGAAAGTGATCCTCAAAACTGGTATTCGGCAATATTCATTGAATAACTTACAGGTAGGCGATAGAATGAAAAATAGTTTTATAAAACTCAACACAATATTTTTTACTGAGAGCTATTAATATGGGATGGGAGATACGAGAGGTTCAAGATAAACGAGATTTAAAGAGGTTTGTTTATTTTCCTCTTCAGCTTTACCGAAATCACCCTTATTTTGTTCCCCCTTTAATTTCCGATGAAATAGAAATATTTTCTCTATCAAAAAATCCCGCTTACGAGAACTGTGAATCCAAATTGTTTATGGTTTATTACAATAATTCATGTGTTGGACGCATTGCCGGTATCATCAGCCATATTGCTAATGAAAAATATCTAGAAAAAAATTTGCGCTTTGGGTGGTTTGATACCATCAATCAGGAAAAAAGTGCGGAATTGCTATTTTCTGCGGTAGAATCTTGGGGGAAAGAACGGGGGATGACAACCTGTACCGGTCCACAAGGATTTACTGATTTGGATCCAACTGGGATGCTCGTTGAAGGATTTGAAGAATTAGGAACCATGGCAACTCGATATAATGACCCCTATTATCCTGAGTTGATAGAAAAATGTGGGTATAAAAAACTGATTGATGCCTTGGAATTCCAAACCAAAGTTCCAAACCAAAAAGACATTCCTGAGAGTCTTGTCAAATCAGCTGAATGGGTCAAAAAACGGTATAACTATCGTATTTTAAAGTTTAAAAATAAACGGGAGGCACTTCAAAGAGGAATGGAATTAATTAATCTTGTTGATGAATCGTATGCTGAATTATATGGGACAGTTCCTCTTACTGAAAAACAAAAAAACTATTACATAAAAAAATATCTCCCTTATATCCAAACTCATTTCATGAAGGCGGTTACGGATGAAAAGGATACCTTAATAGGTTTTCTCATTACCGTGCCCAGTCTTTCCCGAGCACTTCAAAAAGCCCGAGGAAAGCTTTTCCCTTTGGGATTCTGGTATTTGTTAAAAGCTTTAAAGACTTACCAAGTTCTGGATTTTTATTTAGCTGGAGTTAAGAAGGAATACCGGAATAAAGGAGTTGACATTCTCATGGTATATGAGATAACCAAAACCGCCACTGAGTTTGGATTTTCCTATAGCGAGTCCAATCCTGAGCTTGAAACTAACAAAAAAATCCAAAATGAATGGAAGCTATTTAAACCAAGACAGCATAAACGAAGGAGAATATATTTTAAGAATATTTAATTGTAGAGACAAAAAGCGTGTAAATTTAAACCCTTGTTCGGTTCTTGATATATTCCCTGAGGGCTACCGCATTATTGAGGACTTGGTTTTTTGCTGAATAAAGAAGCGTTACCGTCTCTGATTCCGATCTTTTTTGGATAATGTCAACCAGGTCATTTTTAGTTGCCAATTCCTCATAATATTTTTGTTTAAATTCATTCCAATTTTCCGGTCGATGATTATACCATTTTCTGAGGTTATCGCTGGGTGCAATGTCCCGCAACCAATGGTCAATACGGGCTTTTTCTTTAGTCATTCCTCTTGGCCAAAGTCGGTCTACTAAAATACGAAAACCATCCTTTAATTCGGCTGGCTCATAGATTCTTTTTATAAGAATCATTTTTGATTTCCTCCGAGAATGATCTATTAATTAAGAATATAGTATATTTATTATTTATTTTGAACAAGAAGATTTTTCAAACCCTCAGACGTTGTTCATTTAGAAAGAGAACCGTTGTGATGAAAAAAAATAGAAAATTGAGAAATAGTGGAATAAAAAATTGGAATAGCAGTTAAATATTGAGAATATATTTTAGTTTATAGTTTCTTAAATCAAGGATCGGGTAAGGGGACTTATTTATTATGAGAAAATATTTAATTATAGTGGGGTTGGCAATTATTTTATTGGTAGGATACTTTTACCAACAAAACCGTCCTATTCCAGTCAAGGGATATTTAGTAACCAAAAAAGACATTACCGAAACCATTGTTGCAACCGGAAGAATAGACCTGGGAAATCGGATCAATATGGCTTTTCAAGTTGGCGGTATTGTTGACCAATTGTTTGTTCAAGAGGGGCAACAGGTAAAGGCCGGAGGCCCTCTTATTGAATTAGAGGATTCAGCAGAAAAAAATCGTTTAGAATTGGCAAAAGTGAATTATGACCTTGCTTTGGCTTTTATGAAGTCGAAAGAAAACGAAGTCCTTGCTGAAGCCCGAGAGATATACAATCAAGCAAAAATTAATTCTCAAACGCTTTATGATCGTTATTTAAGACTCTATTCATTAGTTTCGATCGGAGGGTCTTCGCAAAACGAAGTAAATAACGCTCGGAGTGAATGGGAGGTTGCTCTTTCAAAAGAAGCTTCGGCAAAAACTCAGTTAGAAAGCTTGTCGTCGGGAGGAGCAGTAAGCGATGATGCCAAAGCTCGAGTAGAGCAAGCCCGGCTTCAAATACGAGAAGCAGAAATTGCTCTTGAGCAAAAAATTCTTCTTTCACCTATAGAAGCTCTTGTCTATTCTATAAGCAAAAACAAAGGCGAATATATAAATCCAGGCGAAACTGCTATTTCGATTGGTTCAGCCATGGGATTCGTGGTTGCCGATATTGATGAAAAAGAACACGAAAAGATTAAGATGGATTTAGATGTATTTTTATCCAGTCAAGCCGAACCCAATCGAGTCTATAAAGGGAAAATTGATCGAATATCACCCAGCGTTAACCCCCAAAAAGGAACCATTGAAATTCGAGTCCGTTTAGACGATGAGAATGTAAGTTTAAAACCGGATGCTGCCATGACAGTTGAAATTGTTATAAATGAAACCAAAGGAGTTCCAGCCATTCCTCGTTCTTTTTTAGTGGAAAAGGAAGATGGGCATTATGTTTGGACTGATCAAGAGGGCAAAGCGACATTACTGAAAGCGATCAATAAACCATTGCTTATCGGGAATTATGCCATCATCGATAATCTTCCTGAGGAGACCGTTCTTATAGAACCAGGAAATTTTCGTGAAGGAAAAAATATTCAAGTTGAAATGCTCACCAGCGATTAATTCATGCGACATTTTGACTATTTAAATTTAATTCAAATCCAGGTTGAGGTGTCATATCGGTGTTAAGCTTTGAATCGATGATTGCTTGGCGTTTCCTCAAAGAATCTCGCTCTCAAACAATTCTAATTTTACTGGGAATTATTATCGGTGTATCAGTGCAGATATTTCTTTCTTCATTGATTTATGGCTTACAACAGAATTTAATTGAACAGACCGTAGGAGATTCGCCGCATATTATGTTAAGAGCCCAAGAAAATAGTCCGCAATCGATTCTCCAAAAAGGGAATCAGTCTTTGGTTATTCCAGTTATTGCTGCTGCAAAAAAGGATGCTTATATTCTTTCTTATCAACCAATATTAAAAAAATTGGATACTTTTTCAGAGTTAAAGGTTGTTTCTCCTCTGGTTGATGGATCGGGATTTATCACCAAAGCTGAAGTTAGTCGTCCGATAGTGGTTAAGGGAGTATTTCTTGAGCGTGCTGATAGTATATATAAAATTATTCAGCGGATTAATACCGGAAAGGCGGTTTTAGGAGGAACCGGAGTATTGATTGGAAGAAGTTTGGCCGAAGATTTAAAAATTGAAACCGGCAGCATCATTGAAATCCGAACTTCTGGAGGGAACTCAGGAACTTTTGCGGTAAATGGAATTTTTGATTTTGAAAATAATGCCATTAATAGTTCTTGGATTTTTATGGATATTTATCGATCCCAAGCATTGTTTGAACTCAATGGGGCGATATCCAGGATTGAAATGCAAATTGAACAAGTTTTCCAGTCCGAAATTATTTCTCAAAAAATCAAAAATGATTTTCCTGATTTTCTCATCGAAACCTGGCAGACCAATAATCGCCAGCTCTTAAGTGCTCTGCAAAGTCAAAGTGCCTCTTCCTATATGATTCAATTTTTTGTTTTATTGGCTGTAACTTTAGGTATTGCCAGTGTTTTAGCCATAGCGGCAGTTCAGAAATCACGAGAAATTGGAATTCTAAAAGCTATGGGGACTCGGACCAGTAGCGCCAGTCGTATCTTCCTTATTCAGGGAGCGGTTTTAGGGTTGACTGGCTCGATATTGGGAAGCTTGGTCGGAGTTGGTTTAATCAAGTTGTTTCAAATAGCTTCGCAATCAGGAGGAGCCCTTTCTTTTAGTATTCGGGTTGAGTTTCAAACGGCATTAACCTTAATTATTATTTCGACCATTGCTAGCATAGGAGCAGCTCTTTTTCCAGCTCGAAAAGCCGCTTCCCTGGTTCCAATCGAGGTAATTCGGAATGGATAAGATATTGGTGAGCCTTGATTCGGTCAATAAAGTTTATGGCGATGAGGTGAAAACCCAGGTTCTTTTTGATGTTTCTCTTGAAATACCCCAAGGCCAGTTTTTGGCACTTATTGGTCCATCTGGTTCGGGTAAAAGTACTTTGTTAAACATTCTCGGTGCGCTTGATCGTCCTTCGAGCGGTACCATCCTCATCAACCAACAGAATTTAGGTCAACTCAGCGAGAATCAGTTGGCTGATTTCAGAAATAAATTTTTAGGTTTTGTTTTCCAATTTCATTATCTTCTTCCCGAATTTACCACGATTGAAAATGTTTTGTTACCTTATTGGATTGGGAAGGGGAAACCGAATCGCCAAATGTTTAATGAGGCTCAAAGATTGATTGAAAGAGTGGGGTTAGCTAACCAAATTAATAAACGGATTAACCTTCTTTCTGGTGGTCAGCAGCAACGGGTCGCTATTGCCCGGGCACTTCTGAACCGACCACAGCTTATTCTAGCCGATGAACCAACCGGTGCTTTAGACACCAAAGCGGGAGACCAGGTATTAGACCTTATGCAGGAAATCAATGGTGAAAATAACACTACATTTATCGTGGTAACTCATGATCGAAACGTTGCTTTACGAGCAGAAAGAATCATCGAACTCATCGATGGTCGGATTTGTAAAGATTTCTTTCCGCAAGAAGTAGGGAAAGAAAAATCAATTGAGATCTTAGAATCCCATGCTTGTGTGTGGGATGAACCATCTTAAAAATTAACGTCGGTGAATACTTTAACTTTTTTATTAGGGCATGGAAGTCATCATATTCCCCATGGTGGTGCTAAATCGAGCGAATAGGGCAAATATATAGGTGAATAAAAGAATCATAATAATTGGAGCAACCATAGAAAGGTAATTTCGTTTTCCTGGCCGAAAAGTTCTGAGCAGCAAAGAATTGGTTACAACTGAAATTGAACTTAAAGCCATGGCTAAACCAGCTAATTCGGGATTTAATAACAGTCCAAAAGAGGCAAAAACTCGGGCAGCTATGGGTATTCCAATCAGGTTATAGAAAAGTGCGAAAAAGAGATTCTGCTTAATTTTCCCAATAGTTTCTTCTGACAGCTCCAAAGCAGAAACCACATCGTTGAGGTCATTTTTGACCAATATGATATCTCCGGTTTCCATGGCTACATCAGTACCCGAACCCATTGCGATTCCAAGATCAGCTTGGGCGAGAGCAGGAGCATCGTTGATTCCATCGCCAACCATAGCAACTTTTTTTCCGGTTTTTTGCAGTTTTACTATTTCCTGGGATTTATCTTCGGGGAGGACTTCAGCAAGAATATTTGAGATTCCAACTTCTTGGGCGATTGCCTGAGCAGTATTATAGTTATCACCGGTAATCATTACCAAATTTAAACCACGTTTTTTTAATTTTTCAATGGCTTTTTTTGAAGTTTCTTTGGCAATATCGGCGACCGATACCGCGCCTAAAACTGACTTTTCATCAGCTAAAATCATCACAGTTTTCCCCTGGATTTCTAATTGTGAAATTCTATTTTCTATCGATTGGGAGAGGAGAAGTTGTTGGTCGGCAATTAATCTTCGATTACCAATAAAATAATTGGTTCCATCGATGTTGCCTTTTACCCCCCGTCCGGGAAGAGCTTCAAATTGATCAACCTCTCTGGGAGAAATCTTATGGCTTTGAGCATGTTGGAAAATTGATTGCGCTAAAGGGTGTTCGGATAATTTTTCCAAACTTCCGGCTAATTCAATTATTTCTTGGGGGGAAAAAGCACTGAAAGACTCGACATCGGTAACAGCTGGCTTTCCCTGAGTGATCGTTCCAGTTTTATCGAAAACGATAGTATTGGTTAATTTTGCCGCTTCTAATGGTTCGCCCCCTTTTACCAGAATTCCATATTCAGCCCCCTTGCCGGTTCCAACCATGATGGCGGTCGGTGTAGCCAGCCCTAAAGCACAGGGACAGGCAATGACAATAACCGAGGTCATAGCCATGAGTGAGTAGGTCAAAGTACTGCCTAAGATAAAATACCAAATTATGAAAGTACCAGCAGCTATAGCTAAAACGACTGGAACAAACCAAGCGGCTACCCGATCGGCGAAAGCTTGAATAGGAGCTTTTGATCCCTGAGCGTCCTCGATGAGTTGCACGATCTGAGCCAGCATGGTTTCCGAACCGACTCGAGTAGCGGCAAACTCAAAACTCCCTAGGGTGTTGAGGGTCGCTCCAATAACCATATCTCCGGGACCTTTGTCGACTGGAATACTCTCTCCGGTAACCATTGATTCGTCAACCGCTGAATGACCAGAAAGGATTTCACCGTCAACTGGTATTTTTTCTCCGGGACGTACTACTAAAATATCTCCTTTTTTTACTTCTTCAACCGGTATATCGATTAGGAAACCATTTCGTTTGACCCGTGCTGTTTTGGCTTGAAGTTCGAGGAGTTTTTGGATGGCTTCAGAAGTTCGCCCTTTAGCCCGAGCTTCTAAATATTTTCCCAGTAATACAAAGGTAATCAGAAATGCTGACGTTTCGAAATAGAGTTCGGGTATTTTTCGGCCAAATAATCCTAAGATACTGCTGGTTTCATAAATATAACTGAGATAGTGAAAAAGACTGTATCCGAAAGCAACCGTGGTTCCTATGGCCACTAAGCTATCCATATTAAAGGTTTTCATTCGTAAACTTGACCACATTCCGCGGTAAAAGCGAAAACCAATAATAAATTGAACTGGTATAGCAAGGATTAAGGAGATGATCCCAAAGTAGGGTGGCAGAGTAATGGCTCCCGGCAGCCATTTAAAAAAATCAAGAAACATGAAATACATCATTGGTGAACTTAGAAAAAGGCTGATCAGGAAAATACGCCATTGTGCCATGACTTCTTCGCGTTTCCGTTGGTTTTCTTTTTCCCGGTCTTCGGGGGTAATCACTCGAGCATCATAACCGGCTTTTTTCACAACATCAATAAGTTCGGCGGGATTGGTCACCGACTGGTCAAAAAGAACCGTGGCTTTCTCGGCAGCGAAGTTGACGGTTGCCCGAATAACCCCGTTTTTTTTGTTTAATGATCGTTCAATAAGGGCAGCGCAAGATGCACAATGCATTCCAGAAAGGGAAAGGGTGACACGTTGTTGATTGAGTTTGGAAGAAATTAATTTGGGATTATTGTTGTTTATGCATTGGTCTGGAGATAACACCGGACAAGTTGATGATGATGGATCCCGGGTTGGAATTTGGTGAGAATTGTAATTTCCATCTTCAATGATCTGAGCTGAGTAACCAGCTTCTTCAATAGTTTGGATAATTTGAGAAGTATCAATAAGGGAAAGATCGGCCTCCAATGTGCCTCGGTTTTCATCTTTATTGACTACCACCTCAGAAATTCCCGGTAATTCTTGTAGGGCTTGAGTGACAATTTTCTCACAACTGGGGCATGTCATTCCTTGTATTTGGATGTGTAGTTTTTTGCTCATCGGTCATCATCCTCTATACATTACTAATAATATAATATTAATATAATTAACATCGGGAGTCAACTCATTTCACAAAAAATAAACACAAACTTTATTTTGAAATATAAGAAGAATAAAAGTGACTTGATCCTGAAGCTTCCTGTTTTGGTCTGGAATTTTTAAATGTTATATTATAAGGGTAAAATATAAGGAATAGGTTTGATATTCAAAAAGGAAAAGTAACTAATCAACTGTGGTTCATTAAAAATAATGTAAAAAAGGAGATGGAAACGAATTTTTAATTCAATTTGAGTAGAATTGAACTTCGTGGAGGTGAAGCATGAAAAAATATGTTTTAGTAGTGGGGGTTCTTTTTCTCTTTTTTCTCGGTTTTTCTTCGCTATCTCATGCACTCCTTTCCCAATCTATAAACCCAGATGAGTCTTGGTTGACCATCTATCAAGACATTGATCGAGCCTGGGTAGCGGAAAAGGTCACCCTGTTACTCCATCAGGGTGAAAATCGTTTTTTCTTAACTGGAGACAATCTTCTTCAAGAAAGGTTCTATTTTCATCCCTATGACTCATCTACATCACTCAAAGCAATAAGTACCACTCCTACAAACGGATATCAGATTGAAATTCAAGCTCAACAGGCTGGATCTTACGCTTTTCTTCTTTCCTTTTTTATGAGTGGATTGAATTGGAAAGAGCACTATATGGCAATTTGGGATGAAAAAGGTTCTCATTTTTATCTATACCCATCAGTTTTTCTTTCTAATCGGAAAAACATAAATTGGAAGAATGTTCATATCAGTTGGTTATTAGGAAAGCCAGCTTTTCTGTTCGATGGAGATAAGGGAGGAATATCCGAAGATGAAGCTATTAGTACTGGAGATAGAATCCAACCTCAAGTAATGATGACACGGGAAAAACCAGTGGTGATGGAAAGGGTATCAGAATACCAGGTATTTCATTTGCCCTATAGTATTGACTTCCCTGCCCAAAGTATCCTGCAGGTTTTTCCAGGATTGAGAAAATTTCCAGTCAAAGAGATTCTACGAGTTGAAAAAGGAAATCTCAATAGAATTTTGAAGATGAAAAGCGAAGGAGATCCTTTACCACAGGGATGGGTAACTATATTTGGGGGAAGCCAATCGGTTTTAGGAACCTTTCAGTTCCCCTGGGTTAGAACTCAAGAAGAGTTTGAAATTGCAGTGGGCGCTATCAAAACTTTTCAAGTCGAACGAATTGAAAAAAGTTACAAACGTTTAAAAGTCGACTGGAATGAAGATAGAAATATTGCCGGTTTTTGGTCAGAAGTTATAATTGAGCTCAAGTTGGAAAATCGCGGTAGCGCACCTAAACCTGCAGAGATTATTGAACCATTGCCACCGGAGGCTCAGATTACCGGTAGCCAAGACTGGCGCTGGGAAGACGGAAATGCCCACCTGGAAATAACCATTGAACCGGGTCAGCAAGAAGAAGTTACTCTGAAATATGAATTTAGGGAGGTGTGGTCATGAAAAAACTCTGGATAATATTGATCACCATCCTTTTTGTGAGCAGCATTACCTTCGCCCAAGACTTAATATTGGAGAAAAATCCAGAAGAAATTATTGTATTTTCTGGAGATTCAATGTTTTATCAAAGAGAAACATGGAAGGTTGAACTCCAAGCTGGAGAAAATATTTATTCTTGGGGGAAACCGATTTCGTTAAATGAGGAAGAAGTTTTTATTCAGGTTGAGGGAGGGGTTTTACTGAGCACCATCAATGACTCATCGAGTCAAAATACCATTATTTCTATTTATACCGATCAACCAACCACTGGAATGATTCACTTAACTTTCCCTCTTCAATATCTTCGTTTGAACTATCTCTACCAATTTTTTTGGAAACCTGATGAAGTGGCTCCAGAAGGAAGGTTGTTGATTGATATCATGAACCAAAATCAGGAAGCAATTCGAAATACGGTTTTTGTCATTGCCGATCAGCGATTAATTCTTAATCTGGAGCCTTTTGAAACCAAACGGCTTCTTGTCGAGGAATTTCAAACGATTGATGCTGAAAAGATTTCTCGGTATAACCCGAGCTATTTTCACGACACCAATATTCATTTCTTTTGGGACCTTCTCCTCCCTGATGCTCTTTTGTTCCCTGGCAAAGCTGAATATTTTGAAAAATCCTCAGCAGGAGTCGTGTTTTTAGGAGAAAATTATTTATCAGGGGAAACACCTCAATTGCGAGCTGAAGTAGGGGAAAGCACTGATGTCATTGTTGAAGAGAAAATTGAAAAGCAAGAAAAATTAAACCAAATATTTAATAACGAAGGGAAGGAAGTACTCTATGATACCCGGGAGAAAAAAACTTATCGGGTTGCGAACCGGGGAACGGAAAAAAAGAAGATTGAAGGAGTGGTTCCTCTTCAGGCTGGATATGAGTTGATCTCACATTCGGTTCCTTTAAACCGAACTGAGATGAATCAAATTTCATTTATCTTAGAGTTAGAAGCTCAACAAGAAATAAATGTAAGCATTGAAGTATCAGGAAAAAATTTAACCTCCGGGTTCGTGTTTCAGTAATGGAGAGCCATTTATTGGCTGGGAAGGTATCGTTGATGAAGATAAAGATACCTCCCTTTGGCGGTTTTAGGAGAAGACAGTGCTTTTACTATCCTGAAAACCCAGGGGCTTGATAAATCAAGCCCCTACCAAAGAATATAAAATGGTGGGGTGTCATGTATTTCACCCGATTTTCATATAATGTAACGACCTGCCCTGGCATGTCGAATCTTGGGTTTTCATCCTCATCTAACGCCATTGGCGTCATCCTGAGGCTTCGCTTTTTGAAGCCGTGAGGATCTCATCTTTTAGGTTTTTTAGAAGCATTTTGAAGGATGAGATTCTCAGGTCGTCTGGTAGAGGTCAACGGACTCATCAGAATGACAGACTGGATGGATGAGATTGCCACATCGCACCAGACGCTCCTCGTAATGATGGAGGAGTAATAATTTCAATTCCCCCCTTAATCCTTTTTTTCTAAAGGTGGAGATTTTTTTTGACTCTCGGTGGAAGAGGTTTAGAATGAGAAGCAATTCAATGAAAGAAAGGATGTTAACGATGAGATTTAAGCAAACAAATATTCTTTTAATAATTCTTTTTCTGATTGCTCTTTCCATTCAAGTTGGTTTTACACAGCAGCTTAAACCACCTCCTGCTGAACCACCCCAATGGTCGGGGCTAATAGGGACTTATTCTATCCCTTCTCATGATGGGGCTCCCTTTTATATACGAGAAAACCAAGGCAGGTTAGAAATTCTGTTCCCTTTAGCTGATACTCATAGAAAGACTGAAAGTCTTATTTTTAAAGGGAAAACCTTCGAAATCATTCCTTTAAAAGAAATTGATTCCGATACCTTTCAATTGCCACCCGTGAATGGGTTGGGAGTGAGAAAGATCCGCTTTATTCGCGATCAGGATGGTTTTGGAGTAACTATTGATGCCGGGAAAAAAGAATATCAAAGATTATTTTACGGTCCAGAGAAGGGAAAGGTTTTTAAGATTCAACCAATAAAACCATTAGAGGAACTTCAAGCAGAAGCGATACAAGCGAAGCCTCCAGAGGAAAAGGGTGAATTTTTTAAAGTAGATTTGGTTGAATTAACGAAGCTTGATAAAAATTTGAAACTTGATATCCGCTATGCAACTCATAATAACTTTTTAGGAATTCCGCTTTATTCTCAATCGCGAGCTTTTTTGCAGCGACCAGTTGCCGAGGCTTTGGTGAAAGCCCATAAAAAACTTCGAGCAATCGGTTATGGTCTGATTATTTTTGATGCCTATCGTCCTTGGTATGTGACCAAGATGTTTTGGGAGGCAACCCCACCATCAATGAGAAATTTTGTTGCTGATCCGAAAACTGGGTCCCGACATAATAGAGGTGGTGCGGTTGATGTTGGTTTGTATGATATTGAAAGCAACCAACCAATATTTTTTGGTGGCGATTTCGATGAATTTTCTGAACGATCTTTTGTCTCTTATCCCGGGGGAACAAGTCGAGAACGATGGTTTCGAGAGATCTTACGGCAAGCCTTAGAGGCAGAAGGATTTGAGGTTTATGAGGATGAATGGTGGCATTTTGATTATAAAGAGAGCAAGAAATACCCAATATTAAATATTTTATTTGAGGATATTCAATCATGATTGAATAATACAATTTGACTTTTTTCATAAATAAAGTGAACTTGTGAAGATTTTAAATGAATTGGGTGGTAAAAACAAATCTTTGTCACCCAATTCATTTTTATATTACGATTATCGATTCGAGTGAATATTTATTAGATGCGTTTTTATCCTGTAAATACCCTCAAATGGATTCTCCTATTGAGGGGGGTTAGGGGGGTGTGCCTTTCATCGGTCATCCTGAGCCCTCGTTTTTTGAGGGCGTGAGGATCTCATCTTTTTATATTTAATTTTTAAAAAGATTTAAAAGGATGAGATTCTCACGTCGTCCGGTAGAAGACACCGGACTCCTCAGAATGACAAACTGGATTGATGAGATTGTCACGTCGCATAGGACACTCCTCGCGATAACGGAGCAATAAAAAATCAATCCCCCTTTATCTCCCTTTTCTAAAGGGTGAGCTTCTTTTTCCCTCGCCCTTTTGTGGGAGAGGATTTGGGTGAGGGACTGCAACTGATTTTCATCTTCATCTGATACTTGAAAGTGGGTTTGATAATATATTCCAATAAACCTAAATATAAATTCTCTTCAGTGTCTTTTTTTCAAGGATCTTTAATGATTTAATCACTTGAGACTAAACGAACAAAGACTGAGGGATCGAGAACTCGGAAAGTAAAAGACTCGGTAAAAAATAAATTGACATACTTATCGTCATGGTTTTCGTATCCAATTGATAAATCTTGACCAAGAGTGAGTTCAAAATCTCCTCCTCGAGTGGAAACTAAAAGGGCATCTTCTAAAACGGGAACGGGGATAATTTTAGCGTTTACGATATTCTCAATTGCTTTATTGAGAGGATAGCCACTTTTCATACTGGCTAAATCAGCCCAGAGAAGTGGATTGATGAGGAGTGCATAAGGACCTTCAACTGAGGCGTCACTCAGTAGAACGGTAGCTTCAGCGGCGGTTCCAAGAAATTCTCCGGGATCATGAGAAAAGGGGAGAGGTTCGTATTCTAAAACCGGCAAAATGCCATCGATATCTCCTGGTTCAAAACCATGATAAATGGCTTTTTCTTCAAAAAAAGCAGTTTGTTTAGCAGCGTCAATCAAGGGAGTAAATTCTAACTCAACTGCTCCCCGGTTAATATTATCTAATTCCCACAGGTCGAGTTGAAATGAGGTACGAATTTCAACTAATGGTTGAATCATATGTATCCCAAATCGAACTTCTCCTTCTCTTTGGTTTTCAGGTACATTGAGTCTTCCTAATCCGACTCCAGCATAATCCCATCCCTTTGGGCCAATAACATCAACAAATTGACGAGCGGTAAGTTGATTGTGAAGAACTTTTTTGGCTTGACGATCAATTTCCTTCCAGGCTTGATCGGTTATCGGCGCTAAATTTCTTTTTAAAATGTCCATTCTGGTATCCTCCTTGTTAAATAAAGTCATTCTTTCCCGTCCTTTTTTCAGAGGGACTCCTTCAGATTCCCTATTCCTAAGTCACCTGATATTTCGGTTTTAGTGGACTTTTCAGATGTTTCGATTTCTCCAATCGGCTCAGTAGTGAATAAATAGGTTCTTAAATTCTTATCCCAATTACCCATATTTCGTCGCAACCATTCTAAAATCATACTGGCATGTTCTACTTCTTCTTGAAGGTTATGAATAAGGACGGATTTTATTTCTGGTTCACTTGTTGCAGCCGCCCTTTGGTGATACCAATCAATAGCTTCGATTTCTTCTTTTAAACTATTCAGAGCTCGGTGAATGTTTCGATCAGCATTGGAAAGTTCTTCAACCGGTTCAATGTAGTTCGTCATAATTGAACACCTCCTTGTCAATCATAAATAATTCTATTATATACTTTTTCATAATTGAATTGATTGGTATCATAATAACTATAGTTTTGCTTCTATTCAAGTATTATTTGAAAAGTGACTTGGGATATGACGAGGAATAAATCAAATAAAAGAAAGGAAATCAGTATGAAAAGAGAAGGTTCGATCAGTTGGTGGATCACCGGAATTATTTTTTTTATTGGAGTTTTTTTTGGAGGAAGTCCAATTTTTCCAATGGATGAATTGCCACAACAATTTACTATTACAGTTTCAGATCGGGAAGTTAAACCAGGTCAAGAAATATTTATTACCTATACCGCTTCTTCTGATTGGAGTGCGGATGCTTGGATAGGTTTCATTCCCGCTGATATTCCTTTGGGTAACCAAAAAATTGCCGATGAATACGATCTTGATTATCGGCAATTAAAAAACACCAGCCAAGGGAAATTTTCCTTTATTGTTCCAAATGTTGAAGGGATTTTCAATTTTCGTTTATATCCCAGTGATGATGATAGTTATCCAGAAGTTGCTGTGAGCGAATCAATTAAAGTGGTGAAATCAAATGCTCCATTAGATTCTCCCGATGATAAGCTAAAATTGGAGAACCCTGACAATGAATTGCCTTCCTTTCCTGAAGAGGATGGAAATGAAATACCTTTTTACCAATTATTGGGCATGGGTCAAATTGCTACTCATATTCCTTCTCTTACTCCAACTCCAATTCCAACACTTACCGATATATCTTCTTTTCCCATCAATTTAGAAAAGAAGGATGAACTCCCCTCCCTTTCGTCAACCGAATCATCCCTTCCCGAATTATCGCTTCCTCCAACCGATACGAATCCACCTCAAGTGGTATTCACTCGTCCTCATACTGGGGCTGTTGAGGTTTCAGTGGATACTCAAATTGAAATTCAGTTTGACGAACCAATTCAACCTGGTCCACGATTTCAAACCATAACTTTTTCCGACCAAGATCAGAATGCAACTCAGTATGAGGTTGAGGTTCGAGATAATTCTTTACTGATTAAACCTCGATTGAATTTAGAGAAAAAAACAACCTATCAAATTATATTGCCTTATCAATCTATAATGGATAAGCAGGGGAATTCCATACCGGATAATTTAATTTATACCTTTACAACGGTCGAACCACCACCAATGACCACCATATCGCTTCCTTTCATCGGAGGAAAACCCCAAGAGATTATAAAAATACCAGTTTACTTCAACGGATCTCAAAAGACTGTTCATATAGAAATGTTTTTGAACTTTGATCCCAATCTCCTTGAGTTTTTAAAAATAGCTACCGGAGAAATAAATGAAGAATGGCTTACCCAAGCGGAAATCGCCGATAATGGCCGAATCCGATTGAGTATAACACAAGGAGGTGACCAAAAACTAACCAAAGATCGAGGCTCGATTGCGACTCTTGAATTTCGGGTGGTTGATCGGGATAAAACTTCTTCCCAGTCAGAACTCTTACTCGAAGAACTAAAACTTCTTGATCAAAATCAGAATATCCTTCCCGGGACTGTTTTCAATGGAATGTTTCATCTCATTGGAAGTGAGAGTGAGACCGTTTCGAGTTCGGGAGAATCTCTAACTCCAATTCCGACCAGCACTCCCTTTCAAGTTGAATTAGTGGATATGATTGTTGAACCATCATCTTTGCTTAATGGGAAGATCGGGGAAGAGTACCTTTTTAAGGCTTCACTTGAAAATACGACCGCTTCGATAAAAAACATAAAATTCCAGTGGAATTTTGGCGATGGGTCAAAAATAGTGGATAGTTCAGAAGGGGAAATGACTCATATTTTTTCGCAACCAGGATACTATGAAATAACGGTAAAAGCTTTTAATCGAAATAATGGTCAGATGATTGCTATGAAAAAATTAAAAGTAGAAATTATCCCTGATCCACCGGTCATCCCAACTATAAATACCAACGAATCTCAAGCTAAAACTTTGACTCATCAGGAAAAATATCCAAACGGCAAAATGAAAATTCAATATACTTATTTCGTTCGTCCTGATGGGACTCAGGTAAAAAACGGTTTAGAAACCAGCTGGTATGAAAATGGGAAGAAAAAGAGTGAAGGAGAGTATCAGAATGGAAAAAAAGTTGGTGTGTGGGTTTCTTGGTATGATAATGGAGTCATCGGTCAAAAAGGGGCTTATCAGGATGATCAAAAAAATGGTGTGTGGATGAAAAACTACCGAAATGGAAACAAGGAATCGGAAGGTTTTTATAAAAACAATTTAAGAGAAGGATCTTGGAAAAAGTGGTATGAAAATGGAAAATTATGGGCAGAATTTGAGTGTAAAAACGATCAAATCGTCCCGGAGAGTTATGTCGAATATCGACCTTAAATCATTTTTAGCTTTGAAAATAAACCTTCATATTGACAAGCAGTGCCAGATGAGGATAAAAATAGCTATCTCAATCAGTCATTCTGAGGAGCGTTTTATGCGACGTGAGAATCTCATCCTTTAAAGTTTTATAAAAAAAGAATCGAAAAGATGAGATCCTCATGCGGGAAAGCACCGCTCAGGATGACCGATGAAAGGCACACCCCCCTAACCCCCCTCAATGGGGGAATTCATTCGATGGTATTTTTGTGATAGAACAAAAGAATTCATAGTTCCTTCTCCCTTGATGGGAGAAGGTGAGGATGAGGGTGAAAACCCAGGATGAGATTCTGGTTGGTTGCTCTAAAAGAATGACCTTAAAAGATGTTCTGTATTTTCAGGAAAAATTAGAAGAAATAGAAAGGATTATCAATGGTAGGATATTTCTTTTTTTTATTCTTCTTTCTAATGGGGATTTTAATTGCTTATAAAACATTTTATGAGCTACCTGGACTTCTCAGAATTTGGATTGGTGGTTTGATTGGTCTTCTGGGTATGATGTGGCTGGTTATACCCGTCGCTTTTTTTGCTGGTTTTTCATTTTTCGCGCATGTTATTGCTTTAATAATAATGGGAGGATTTTCATTATTATGGTTTTTTCTTCATTCCAAATCAAAGAATCTACCAGTTCCATCTATTCATTTTGATTCAAGAATATTTTGGATCATTCTCCCTTTTTCTATTTTTTTTATTTATCTTTTTTATACCCATTATTTACTTCCCCACCAAGATGGTCTTTACTGCGGAGGGAATGCCTATGGTGATTTACCCTTTCATCTTGGTATTATAACCAGTCTTAAAGAACAACAGTTATTTCCTCCCCAATATTCAATCTTCCCCGGGGTGAAGATGGGATATCCTTTTTTAGTTGATTCATTCACTTCCAGCCTTTATCTTCTTGGGATGTCGCTCCGCCATTCTTTATTGTTATCCAGCATATCTATGGCTGTCCTTCTACTGACCAGTTTTGTGGTTTTTGCTCAGGAAGTATTACAAAAATTGAGCAGTACGGTTATTGCGACTCTGTTTTTTTTTATTAATGGAGGTTTGGGGTTTTTTTATTATTTTCCGAATAATTTATCCCATATCTTATCTGAAACGGTAAATTCTCCAACTCATCTATTTGATCAAAATATTATTTGGTCAAATGTAATTTGTGACCTCATCATTCCACAAAGAACCACCTTGGGAGGCTGGACTTTTTTGCTATTGGCTTTATGGGCACTCTATCGTGCTATCAACACTTCGCAAAGAAAGTACTATTTTTTGAGCGGATTGATAGGAGGTCTACTGCCCATGATTCACACCCATTCATTTTTAGCTTTTATTGTTGTGGCGGTCATTTGGTTTATTTATTACCTAGTAAAAGCCGATGGGAAAAGAAAATTTATTTTAGATTGGTTAACTTTAGCTCTCCCAGCCTTTTTGTTATCATTTCCTCAGTTGATTTATTGGACATTTCCCCAATCGTTTTCGGTAGGATACCTTCGATTAATGCCGGGGTGGACGAGTAAAACTGACTTTTGGCCATGGTTTTGGATAAAGAATACCGGTTTATTTTTTATTCTTCTTTTACTCGCACTTTTTTCTAAAACGAATCGATTAAAATCTTTTTATATCCCAGCTATTTTTCTTTTTATTTTAACCGAACTAGTTATTTTTCAACCCTGGGCGTGGGATAATATGAAACTATTTTTTGTGTGGTATATGTTTAGTGTTATTTTTGTTGCAAGTTACCTCGAACAGATCACCCAAAAAATATCAAAAAAATCATTGAGAGCTCTTTTTATAGGAATCGTTGTTGGTATTTGTATTCTTTCAGGTACTTTTAGCTTAATACGAGAAGCAATTTCTTCGATTCGGCTTTTTACTCTTGATGATTTAAAAATAGTTGAATATGTTCAGCGGCATACGCCAGTGGATGCGGTATTTCTCACGTCTGATTTTCATAATAATCCAATTTCTTCCTTAGCCGGAAGGAATATTGTTATGGGATACGAGGGTTGGTTATGGTCTCATGGGATTGATTATCAAGAAAGAGCAGCTGACATAAACGAAATTTTTTCAATTTCAGAAAATTTTGATCACCTGGTAGAAAAATATCAGATTGATTATATTTTTTTAAGTTCTCAGGAAAAGGCAAAATATGGGAATAAAATCTTCAAACTCATACAGAAATTTCCAGTCATGTATCAAAATAAAAATTCATTGATTCTGGGGGTTTCAGAAAGAGTTCAATCACTTTCGGAATCTATGTTAGATCAAGATTCGAATTGAAATTCTTTTTTGGTGAAAAGGAAAAGACACGTGTCAACAATCTCTGGATCATAATGGGTATTTTTATGACGTTGGATTTCTTCAAGGGCTTCTTCGATGTGAAAGGGCTCTCGATATGGACGGTTTGAAATCATAGCTTCAATAGTATCGGCAACAGCTAAAATTTTTGCTTCCGGTAAAATATCTTTATCAGTTAAACCTTTTGGATATCCTGATCCATCAATTTTTTCATGGTGTTGTAATATGATTTTATTGACCGGCCAAGGAAAATGAATATGGTTTAATATTTGGTATCCCACTTCTGGATGGCTTTTAATCATATTGAATTCAATGTCACTCAGCTGATGAGGTTTCCAAAGGATCTCTTGAGGAAGATATATTTTTCCAATATCATGCAGCAAACCGGCAATGCGTAATCCATTGATTCGCTCTTGGGAATAACCCAATTCTTCGGCAATAGCACAGGAAAGCTGAGCAACTCGCTTTTGATGGCCAGCTATATAAGGATCTCTCATTTCGACCATGTCTGAAATAGCTCTGACAGTTCCTTCTAAGGTATTTTGGAGATTTTCCAACAACTTATTGAATTGAAATTCAGTCCGTTTTTCTTTGGTGATATCAATTGCCATTTGATATTTCACTTTTCGACCATCAGGCCAAGGAATAACTTTATCAATACAGCGATACCATTTTTTTTCGTTTTGATTAAAAAAATCCCAAATCAAAGTTTCGGAATGCTGATTTTCAAAAAGAGTATGATTGGTACAGAATAGACAAGGAGACTGAAAACCATGAAGAATCCGATGACATTTTTCTCCAATTACATCTCCTAATTTTTTTTGTAGGGTTTGGTTCACAAATAAAAGAGTATAGCTATCTGGATCGGAGATGTAAAGAGCATGGGGAATTTGATTCAGAACGGTAAGGAGTTCACGCGATTGGTTTTCTTTTTTTAATTCGGTATCTTTTCTTTTGCTAATGTCTTGAATAGTCCCAACATAGAAGAAAACTTGATTGAAAGTGTTTTTAACTTTTCGGGTATTGATCTCAACCCACTTTTTTTGTCGTTGGGAAAAATAAAATTGGGCTTCAAATCCGGTGAGTATTTCATTGCTTTCTAACAGTGATTGCCAAGCGAGACTCGATTCTGGAGAAATAAATAATTGGTAAAAATTGGTTTCTTTGGTTCTTCGCTCGAACATTTGATCAAAATACCTGTTGGTTTCAATTATTTTTCCATCAGGATGGATAGCGAAAAAACCTATTGGTAATTCTTGAAAATAGAGGGAATCACTCTTGATTTCCATTTCAATCCAAATCTCCCTTATAGTTATCTCCCAGGATGAAAAATAGAATATTATCTAAAATCCTCTATTATGACTTAATAGTCAAGCCCTTAAACAAATTTTTCTACTCTGAAAATACTCGGGCATAATAAATCAAGCCCCTACCAAAGAATAAAAAATGGAGGGGCGCAATGTATTGCGCCCGATTCATGTAGCGACATGCCATGGCATGTCGAATCTTGAATTTTCATCCTCATCTGGTGCTGCAAAGCAGCATGATGGTCTATTCTAAAAATACCATTAAATGAATTCCCCCATTGAGGGGGGGTTAGGGGGGGTGTGCCTTTCATCTGTCATCCTGATTCCTCTTTCCTTCTCCTTTTTCTCCCCCTCGCGCCCTCTCCCCCTCAGCATTTAAGGGCGTGAGGATCTCATCTTTT
>JAAYUP010000125.1 GCA_012517635.1 Candidatus Atribacter alterifermentans | reverse complement strand
TTTTTTAAATATAGCATAGGTCATTGGAGCTGCTCCCAAAGGTAGTCCAGGGTGACCAGAATTGGCTTTTTGAATGGTATCCAAAGCCAGCATACGTATGGTTTTAACCGAAAGTTCTTCAATGTTCATAAAAAATTCTCCTTTCCTTCCTATTAATAATATCCTGATTTATTCTGAAAATACAGGAACCAGTAAAAAATTATGTCATCCTGTGCCCTCGTTTTTCGAGGGCGTGAGAGGATCTCGTCCGACGCTTCCGGTGTCATCCTGAGCGGTACTTTCCCGCGTGAGGATCTCATCTTTTTAAGTTTTTTATTCTTCATAAATATTTTAAAGGATGGGATTCTCACGTCGCACAATACGCTCCTCAGAATGACGTAATGAGCTGATGAGATTGCCACGTCATCCAACCAAAGAACGATTGTATTCCTCGCAACGGCTGTTTTAGATAGGTATTTACATCCTCATCCGATACTGTTTATCGGCATGACAGTCTATTCAGAAAATTATTATCATTTTTGATTATTTTTATTCTCCGAGGGGTGAACCCATCGGTCTGCCCCTACGGTTTCTGTTTATCAATTTTATATTATCGGATAAAATTAATATTTTTTTGTAGGGGCAGACCTGTGTGTCTGCCCCTATCAACGCCTCTATAAAAGAATATATTTCGTTAGGGCGTAATTCATTACACCCGTTAAATATTGGTCGTTACAAAATAAATGGTCGTCCAATTTCATTATTATGCCATACAAAACCAAAATGAAAAAGCTCTTCAAGAAAAATTTCATTGAAAAAAACTTACCAATCGTTTAAAGGTGGCAAGGTTTCGGTTGGAAGTGGAGGAGGCGTTGCTGTTATCGCTGCGGTTGGCATGGGGGTGAGAAAAGGAGATGGTGTTGGTTGAATACCTTGAAAAGTCACCCCTCCTTGAACTTAGGACATGATTATTGATTTATCTTATTACTAAGCTTTTCAGCTAATGATTGATCAAGATTTTTCAAAATTTCATATTGTTCTAAGGCTGAAGATTTATCATCCATCTGAAGATAGGTCAGACCTAAATAATAATAAGATACAGCTCTTTCAGGATTCAGCTCTATAGCTTTTTTAAGAGTATCCACCGCTTCCTGGTTTCGATCGAGATAATAATAAACATAACCAAGGTCATTATAGGCATAGATATAATCGGGTTTGATGTGAATCGCTTCTTGGTAAGCTTTGATTGCGTTTTCATACTGTTCAAGGCCTTCATAGGCAAGGCCAAGATTGTAATGGGTATAATGATTTTCAGGATTGAGTTCTATCGATTTCTGAAGAGATCCAAGAGCTTCCTGGTATTTTTCCATTAAATTGTAGACACGACCAAGGCTATTGTAAGTGTCATAATCATCAGGCTTCATGCGGTTGGCTTCTTGAAATGCTTGTATAGCGTTTTCATATTGTTCAAGATCTTCATAGGCAAGGCCAAGATTGTAATAAACATTAGGATTATCGGGTTTTAATTCCAAAGATTTTTTATACTCTTCTATAGCTTTTTCGGATTGATCCTGGTTATAGTAAAGAACTCCGAGGTTGGTGTGGGCATTGGCATAATCTGGTTTAATAGATATAGCTTCCTGATAGGCTAAAATAGCATTATCATATTGTTTTAGATTTTCATAACAGAGACCGAGATTGTAATAATTGTAAGGATTGGTTGAATCTAAAACCAGAGACTTTTTATAGCTATCAAGGGCATTTTGATATTGGCTCAGGTCAAAAAAAAGATTTCCAAGATTATTGTAAGCATTCACATAATCGGGCTTAATAGATATGGCTTCCTGATAGGCTAAAATAGCATTATCATATTGTTTTAGATTTTCATAGGATAAACCCAGGGTATTGAGAATAGCTGGATCGCTAGGTTCTAATTCAAGGGATTTTTTTAAAGCATCCGCGGCTTTTTGATATTGTTCCTGGTCAAAGTATAGATATCCAATGTTGGCATGAGCTTTGATGTAATCTGGCTTGATGCGGACGGCTTCCTGATAGGCTTGCAAGGCTTCATTAAATTTTCCAAGCTTTTCATAGGAAAAACCAAGGTTATTGATTATTACAGGATCATTGGGTTTTAATTCAGAAGCTTTTTTAAAGGCATCCGCGGCTTTTTGATATTGTTCCTGGTCAAAATAAACAAATCCCATATTACTATAGGCATCAACATAATTTGGATCCAATTCAACGGCTTTTTGATAAGCAACCAATGCTTCATCTAAACGATCGAGGTTTTCGAAAGCAAAGCCCACAAGATTATAAGCAGTAGAATAATCTTTTTTTGGAAGAAGCTTGTCGGATAATTCATCAACTGCTTCTTGATAAAGCTTCAATTGAACATAACAATATGCCAGTTGACCATAGGCAAAACCGAAATCAGGCTGAAGGGCAATCGATTGTTTTAAAAGAGTTATAGCTTTTTGGAAGTCACCTTTTTCAATATGAATAGCAGCTTCAATTGAAAGGTCTTCCGAACTGATTTGGGGCGAAGCAGCTGGTTGTGATGTTTCAGTTGGTTGAGGAGTTCCGATAATTTGAGATGTAGGAGTTGATTGAACTATCGGAGAAAATGAAGGGAAAGTCTCTTCTTTTTTCCAGGTTAGATTTTTAAAGAGAGATAACAACCAAGTTTGAGCCGCTTGATAATTGTCAGCAGGCAGCCATACTGATATCATCACAAAAGTGCCTTCATAAACCGCCAGAAGCTCAGCACGTTTTTGATTCTCAGCTAAATAAGAATAAAGAGTAAGTTTAGCCGGATACCCTTGAACGTCAAATTGACTGGTTCCATGAACTTGATATTCCCCACTCTCAACCCGCTGGTCATATTCTTTGAGATATTCTTGGTACTTTTCTGGAGTTGAAAAGTTGGTAATCATGACCTGACCACCATCGGGTGTACTACCTACCATCCCATTGGCTTCTGGAATGAATCGATAAGGTTGGTTGAAATAAAAATCCTCTTTAAAGGCATAGAGAAAATGAACTACATCGGGAAGTTCGAAAGAAAATTTTTGATCCGGATCAGAATAAGAACCATCAATTATTGGTGTTTTTCCTTCCCAATTGATTCCTTTAAAAAGCTCTAATAACCAGGAGCTGGAAGATTGATAAGCTGCAATTGGAAGATTGATAACCAATAATGAAATATTCATTCCTTCATAAGTTGCAACCAGGGTGAGAAGCTCTTCCTGTTCGGTTTTTCTTGAGTAAACTTTGATATTCCCAGTTTTTCCATTGGAGGTAATCGAACCTTCTCCCCGTAAAGTCATTTCTGCTATATGCTGAGAGAGGTAAAACTGCAAGTCCTGTGAAGACGGGAAACTTCGTATTTCTAAATAGGCTTGTTCATTGGGAGTGCGGTAGTTCGCACCAATCATATCCTCATCAGCGACATACGTCGAAAAAGCAAACCCAGTTGGGAAATAAAGGGTAAATTTTCCCGATGGATCAGTATAAACCAAGGTAGATAATTGGGTTGGAGGGGGAGTTGCTGTTATCTCTGGCGTTTCCATTACCGTAGGAATTGGAGTGGGAGTTATTTCAAAGGGAGGCGAAGGTGTAATCTCGACACCAGGCGAAACTGTCTGTTGGGTTATCTCTACTCCGCTTAAATCAGCTAATTGTTTTAACACTTCAGTTCCTTTCAATTTCTCTGATAAGAAGGCATAATCAATAGCTTTTTTCCCCTCAGCATCTACAGTGGTAACATCAGCTCCTGCATCAAGAAGTATTTTTATGATATTGATATTGGTATTCATACTTATTGCTCCCATCAAGGGCGTCACGTTCTTTGGTCCAATTTGATTCATATCGGCTCCATTTTGAATCAAAGTATGAATGACCCTTTCGTTGTTGTTCATCATTGCTGCCCAAAATAATGCTGTGAAACCATTTTTATCTTTTAACTGAACATCGGCACCATTATTAATTAAGATTTGAATGACCTCCGGGCCATAGGTTTCATTGTTCTTAGCTGCCCAGATAAGAGGGCTAAAACCATACTTATATTCCGTCACATTGACATCTTCTTTGGCGCCATGATCCAATAAATACTGAACCAAAGTAACATCATTAGAATCAGCTGCTACCATGAGAGCATTCATTCCTTCCCAATCAGTTTGGTTAACATTGGCACCAGCTTCAACTAAAAGAGTAGCTATTTCCTGAGCAGATTCATTCAGCATCGTGCTCATTAGAGGAGTCCATCCCAGCTCTTCATCTTGGCAGTTGATATCGGCACCATTCTTGATTGCCTCTTGAACCTCTTCGGGTGTCCCATACTCACAGGTAAACTGAAAGTCAAAACACGATAAACTGTCGTTTATCTCGGTTTGACGATTCACATCATGACTGGGGGTTAAATATCCTTTCTCTTCGGTTAGATCTGATTCGTTAATTGAAGAAGTAGGAGCCTGAGCCATACAAATGGTCGATTGAGAACTAAGAACAAAAAATATAACAAAAATCCAGATAACAAAGAGTTTCATTTTCATAGATATCCCTCTTTTTTTGGTTAGTCTGATTAATATCATTTTCTAATATTAATGTAACTTAAAAAAGTGTAATTCGTGGATAACCGAGGGTTTTATGGAGAAAAAGTCATGTTTTAAACATATAGTTATCCTAAGAAGTCTTTGTGAGTTTCCCCTCTTTTTAATTATATCTCAAATTTAAAAAAGGTCGATAGAAGTTAATTACTTTTTAAAAATCAGTAGTTGATTTTAAAAATATTTTTTAAATTTACTCTTTCACCTCTTGATAGATTCTCATTCCAGGTTGTGTCATGAGATTACAATATAAATACATTTTCACTATTTCGTCATTTCTGAGGAGCATATTGTACGACGTGAGAATCTCATCCTTTTAAATCTTTATAAAAAAAGAATCAAAAAGATAAGATCCTCACGGCTTCGAAAAACGAAGCCTCAGGATGACCGATGAAAGGCACACCCCCCTAACCCCCCTCAATGGGGGAATTCATTTAATGGTATTTACAGGATAGACCCTCATGCTGCTATGCAGCACCAATGAAGATGAAAACTTAAGTGGTCTATCCTCTCAGTTTTTGTCTTTTACAATTTTTTTCATCTTACGCCGTAGGCTGCTATCCTGTTGTAGTTTACAGGATAGACCGTCATGCTGCTTTCGCAGCACCAGATGAGGATGAAAATCAAAGGATTCGACATGCCATGGCATGTCGCTACATTAATCGGGCGCAATACATTGCGCCCCTACATTTTAAATTATTTTGTAGGGGCTTGATTTATCATGCCCTTGGGTTTTCAGGATAGAATATTGAAAAAATCGAAGCTAAATATAATAAAAATACGGTATATTAATCAAATTAGTATAGAAAAAATATATTATGAATATGGTATAATATAATAGTTGCTATTAAATAAATCAAATATATTTTATTATAGAAAATAAAATTATTTCGAATTCAAAAATTGCTATTTATCGAGAACGAATAAAAAAAATGATACGAATTTGAAAAAAAGAACAAAGAAATAAGTAAAGAAATGAAAAACTATCATTAAACAATAACAGTGTATATACAAAACAAACCTACACTTAAGAAGGGGAAAACTCGATGGAACCGGGATATGAATATCGTTTATCAATAGATGACCTCCTCGATGGAGTAGCTATTTTACAGGAATCATTTGAAGAAGATGGGAAACTCAACGATTTCATATTTCTTCAGGTAAATTCTGCTTTTGAAAAACTCACTGGTCTTTTCCAAAAACAAATCATAGGGAAAAAAGCGTCTGATATTTTGACTCAGCTTGATTTCCCAGTAAAAAATTGGATCAGTCTTTGTGATAAGGCATGGACAAAAAAGAAGAGGATTCGCTTCAAGCAGTATTTTAAACCTATAAACCGATGGTTGGAGATCATTTCTTACTATGACCAAAGAAATTTTTTGGTCACTCTCTTCCGTGATTTACCCATTGAAAGAAAAGAATACGAAGATTTTCATAATCAAGGGAAAGAAACGAAAAGTGGTGAATTAAAACTTTTCGATATTATCGACCTTTCTGCTCTCCAATCTTTATTGGTTGATTTTTACCATCTCACCAAGATTCGGATTAATCTTTTAGATGTTGAAGGAAGAAACTTGGTGTCGGTGGGTGATGAAGATATATGCCGAAAATTTCATCATACTCATCCTGAAACTCTTCGATATTGCCAGAAAAGTAATATTCAGCTGACCAAAGATATACCAGAAGGGACATTTAAAGCCTATAAATGTAAAAATAATTTATGGGATATTGTCACGCCGGTCGTTGTGGAAGGAAAAACCCTTGGAAATCTTTTTATAGGGCAATTTTTTTACGACGATGAAGTTGTTGATTATGATTTATTTCGATCTCAGGCTCAACGATATGGATTTGATGAAACTGAATACATGGCTGCTCTAAACCGTGTTCCCCGTTTTAATCGAGAAACGGTTCAATCAACACTGACTTTTATTAACAATTTATCCCACCACCTTTCCGTTATTGGTTATGGAAATGTGAGGATATCAAAAGCCTTAGCCGAAAGAAATCGTATTTTAGAAGAGCTTCAAGAGAGCGAGGAACGCCTCACCGCAACTCTATACTCCATTGCTGATGCGGTGATAAGCACTGATAGAAATGGATGTATTATTAATCTTAACACTGAAGCGGAAAAAATAACTGGCTGGAAGGCCAGGGAAGTCATCGGATGTGAGATTACCAAAGTGTTTTGTATTATTGATGAAACAAGTCGAGTATCTCGTGACGACTGTATTTCCTGGGTGTTGAACGGAAAGGGTGTAAGTAAACTTGGAGATCATATTGTATTGGTCGATAGAAATGGGATAGAGAAACCGATAGACGGGACCGTTGCCCCCATTCAGGATAAGACTGGAAAAGTACGCGGTACTGTCCTGGTTTTTCGGGATCAAACTCAGGTTCGGGCTGTGAATCAACAACTCCAAATCATGAACGCTGCCATTCAATCTTCAGCGAATGCCATTGCTATTGCTGATTTAAATGGTTTTATAACTTATGTCAACCCGGCTTCATTGCGATTGTGGGGGTATGAAAAGGAAGAAGAGATTTTGGGCCGAAAGGTGACGGATTTTTTAGTAGAAGAGTCAGAAATCTTACGAGTAACAAACGAGGTTAAACAAAAAGGGGGTTATTTTGGTGAACTCACAGGAAAGAAAAAAGATGGTTTCCAATTCGATGTTCAAATATCCGCAACTTTAGTAACTAATGAAAACGGTCAACCATGCTGCGTAATGGGATCTTTTATCGATATTACCGAACAAAAAAGAATTGAGAAAGCTCTGGCTGAAGAGGCAGTTCGAAGACGAATCTTGATCGAGCAATCGAGAGACGGCATCGTCATTATGGATGGTGAAGGTGGCGTTTTTGAAGCGAATCAAAAATTCGCTGAGATGCTCGGATACACCATGGACGAAGTGTATCGTCTCCATGTATGGGATTGGGATGCAAAAATTTCCCGAGACACATTATTGGATATGATTCACAGTGTTAATGAAGAAGGAGACCATTTTGAAACCCAACATCGTCGCAAGGATGGCTCTTTGATCGATGTTGAGATTAGTAGTAATGCAGCCTTTTTTGGAGGGAAGAAGCTGATATTTTGCGTTTGCCATGATATTACCGAGCGAAGGAAAATGGAAGAAGAATTGCGCCGGGAGCAAACCCTCCTCCGAACTTTTATTAATAATATTCCAGATTTAGCGTACGTGAAAGACCTCCAAGCCCGCAAGCTACTCGCTAATCCAGCTGACTTAGAAAACATGGGACTGAAGCAAGAACAAGATGCTCTGGGAAAAACCGACTTTGAATTATTTCCTCATCATGTTGCCGAGCACTTTTACCGTGACGATATGTATGTTCTTCGAAATGGGAAACCCATCCTGAATCGAGAAGAACGATTGGTTAGACCCAGTGGAGAGGAACGCTGGTTGCTTTCTTCTAAGATACCTTTGTTTGATGAAAAAGGACAGGTTATAGGTTTG
>JAAYUP010000013.1 GCA_012517635.1 Candidatus Atribacter alterifermentans | reverse complement strand
TTCCAGAAGAAGTGGATAAATTAATGACCCTGAGTAAAAAATAAGGGGAAAACTTTTTGTTTTTATAAATTGCTTAAATTTTAATGGTGAGAAGCCCAGTTTTTAAAATATTTTTTCTTATAAAATAAATGAAAAAAGGAACATGATTTGAATGCAGGAATATAATGAAACTATCAAAGAAATTCTTAGCGATATAAAAATATTAATTAAAAAAACCGAAGACCTTAAAGCAGAAATCATTGAGCAATTAATTATTGATTGCCCACAAAAAATTTGTCTAACTATTGAAGAATACGCTGTTCAAGAAGAAATTAAGCATTATCTTTTTCAATTAAAAGAGATTTCGATTGAAGACATGAATACTATTTATCGAAGCTACTCATTCTTACAAACCCTGGAAATAGTATTAGGTGACAAATTGGGACTCCTTTCCGATGAAACTTTTGAATGGATTATCGAGATTGATACGGCTTTAGGCACTTTTACTTCACTCCCCACTCGTAATGCATCACTACATAATTTTACAGGAGAAGAATTTACTCTTTCAGATGAAAATGATATTTCAAGATAAAATAAAAAACCTTCTTTATTTCTAAGAGGGAAACTGTGGCTCAACCAAAAGAAAACCTTTTTCCCCCCCAATCTCATCTTCAACCACTTGCTTTTCGGATGCGTCCTCAAAAATTGGAAGATGTTGTCGGACAACCTCATCTTACCGAAGAGAAGGGCATTTTAAATCGAATCATCCAAACCGGTACGCTCCCATCAATGATTTTTTGGGGGCCACCAGGGTCGGGAAAAACATCGACAGCTCTTCTGATTACTAAACAATGTGGTTATCAAATGCTCTCAATTAGTGCGGTTGCTTCTGGAGTAAAAGAAATCAAAGAATCAGTTCGTATCGCAGAAAAAAACTTGGCTGATTCAAAAAAAACAGTTTTTTTTATCGATGAAATTCATCGCTTCCATAAAGGCCAGCAAAGTGTTTTATTGCCTTATGTCGAATCTGGAGTTGTTGTCCTCATTGGTTCAACTACCGAAAATCCCTCTTTCGAGGTTATTGGGCCACTGTTGTCTCGAACTCAAGTTATTGTTTTTAAAAAAATATCAATTTCAGAATTAGTTAAATTATTGAAAAAAGCCATTGAAAGTGAAAAAGGTTTAAATATCCCGCATTTAAAAGTAGAAGATGGTGTTTTGGAAAGTATCGCAGAATTAGCCGATGGAGACGCTCGACAAGCACTCAACCTGATTGAGATTGTCGTCAGCATATCAAAAAAACAAAATTTGCCAATAACGGTTTCAATGGTAGGCGATATTCTTCAAAAACAATCGTTTCTTTACGATAAAAGCGGTGAAGAGCATTACAATATGCTATCGGCCTTTCATAAAAGTCTTCGAGGAAGCGATCCGGATGGGGCAGTTTACTGGATGTGTCGGATGATGGAAGCCGGAGAACACCCTCATTCAATTTTCAGGCGGTTGATAGCCTGTGCATCTGAAGATGTCGGCAATGCCGATCCTCGAGCCCTGCAAGTTGCCGTAGCTGCTCAACAAGCCTACGATTTTCTTGGAGAACCGGAAGGAAGATTGTCGATGGCGCAAGCGACTCTATATATAGCGAGTGCTCCTAAAAGTAATGCCTCCTATAAAGCGTTGCACCAAGCAACAGCCGATGTGCGTGAATACGGTTCACTACTGGTTCCGCTCCATTTAAGGAATGCGCCTACCCAATTGATGAAAAGCGCAGGTTATGGGAAAGAGTATAAATATGCTCATGATTTTCCTGGAGCTTTTGTTGAGCAAGAATTTTTGCCTCACGAGCTTTCGGGAAAAGTTTATTATCAACCGTCAAATCGAGGTTATGAAAAAATGATCCGGAGTTGGCTTCGCCAACTTTGGAAATCTAAAAAATACAACGATTGAGATTAAGCCGTGCTTGATTTAAGAAGAGAGTTTTATGCTCTTAAATAGAGCTAGATGAGGAGGAAAAGAAAGATTCGACATGCCATGGCATGTCGCTACATTATATGAAGATCGGGCGCTATAAAGGCTGAGGGGGCGAGGGGGAGAAAAAGGAGAAGGGAAAAGGACTCAGGATGACGGATGAAAGGCACACCCCCCCTAACCCCCCTCAATGGGGGAATTCATTCGATGGTGTTTTCAATATAGAAAAAAGGAAGCAAACGAGGGTGAAGGTATAATAATTACATTTACTTATTATTCACAACTTACTTTTCATTATATTTACAGGATCTAAGAAATAAACTAAAATAGCTTGTTATTAAACCTTAAGATTTAATAGATAAAAAATCAACATCATAATTGTTCAGTTTGGAGGGTTATCAATGATAAAGAAAGCCTATATCGGTGTTGATCTCGGTGGAACCAATACCAAAATTGCCATTGTAGACGACCGAGGATCAATCATTGATCGATCAATGATACCGACTCAGGCAATGCGACCAGCAGAAAATGTTGTTGAAGATATTGCCGCTGAAGCAAAACATTTAAAAAAAGAAGCAGAATTAAAAGAATACAAAATCTATTCTCTCGGAATTGGAATTCCTGGATTAATTGACTGGAATCGTGGAATATGTTTACTTTTGCCCAACTTTCCTAATAAATGGAAACATATTCCAATAAAAGAATGGTTAGAAGAAAAACTTTCCCTACCAGTAGCAGTTATAAATGATGTTCGTGCTATTACTTTGGCTGAAAAGCGTTTTGGAGCAGGGAAAAGTGTTAAAAGTTTAATCCTCATGGCAATAGGTACTGGAATCGGTGGAGGAGTGGTTATCGATGGTAACTTATATATTGGAAAAGACGGGAGTGCTGGTGAGCTCGGCCATATCATCGTAGAACCGGGTGGAATAAAATGTGGGTGTGGCAACCGGGGATGCTTAGAATCATATGCCTCAGGCCCTTCCATCGTTGCCCAAGCTCTCCGTTCTTTGGTTCAACAGAATGATACTATGATTCGGGATATGATAAATGGAGACCTTAACTTGGTTACTCCAAAAATCATTGCCGATGCAGCGGTAGCTGGTGATGAAATAGCAAGAGACATTATTAAACGAGCCGGTTTTTATATTGGCGTTGCTCTATCTTCTGCTTGTGTTGTCGTAAATCCAGAAATGATTATTATTGGCGGGGGAGTGGCACAAGCTGGTCGTCTCTTGTTTGAAAGTATTGCCAACAGTCTAAAAGAAAACCTCCATATGGCTCCGGTAAGTACTATTCAGTTCACAGAAACCGAATTAGGTATGGATGCTGGAGTCATTGGAACAGCTACTTGGTCTAAGGAAAAATTCATCAAAGGTGAAATTGAATGAGATTCAGAATAACATTTTGTATCTTCAACAAAAATAATATTTAGACAATTTTCAAAATAAAAGAGGTGGGCCGTGAACGGATCTTTGGGATTAATATCTATTTTCGGGAGCGCTTTTTTAATTGGCTTTTCTGGTGCTCTTATGCCTGGACCCATGTTTGCACTGGTATTGTCAGGAAGTTCAAGATCCGGTTTTAAAGCAGGACCAATGACGGTTTTAGGGCATGGTATATTAGAATTAGCTTTAGTGATCGGATTGGTTCTTGGTCTTGGCTCTATACTTCAAAATGAAACGGTTTTTAAGGTAATTGGGATTGTGGGGGGTGGGGTATTAGTCTATCTGGGAGTTGATATGATTCGAAGCCTGCGACAGGTTAGAATCGATCTTAAAAAAGATGGAAAAGATCCGGGTAAAAGTTTTATATTACATGGAATCATTACCAGTCTTTCCAATCCCTATTGGATTATGTGGTGGGCTACCATAGGAATGGCACTTATACTCTCTGCTTCCAAATATCGACTATGGGGAGTAGTGGTATTTTTTATTGGTCACATTCTGGCTGATTTGGTTTGGTATAGTTCGGTTTCATTTGCTGTTGACCGTGGACGAAAATTCCTTTCCCAAAAAGTGTATCAAAATATTATTGCAGTCTGTGGAGTCTTATTAATCGGGTTCGGAATCTATTTTATTTATGGGGCGGTATAATGATCAAATTAAAACTCGAACCAGTTCCCTATCGATACCATGAGAAGGTTTTTGTTTATTGGGAATATGAATTAGAAGATTTATTATCACTTTGTTTTTTCCCTTTTTCATCCTTGAGTACTTTTCTTACCGAATCGGTGGGAAAGGAAACCGGTTCTTCAACAGAGATTCATTTAGTCTGCGAGGACAAGAGAATAAAAATTTGGCTTCCTGTCAATCGTTTTTCTGATGATCTTTTTAAAAAAATAGATGAAATTTTAAAAGAGAATATTCGAATTCTTATAGAAGAAGTCATGTTTTAATGTAAAATAAAAAATACACGAGACAGATCGAACCAAATAGTATTCGATAATAGCCAAAAGGTTTCAGCTCCTTATTTTGAACAATTCTCAACAACAAGAAGCAAGCAATCAAACCAGAGATAAACGAAACCATAAAGCCGGGTAAAATTGTTACCCAAGGAATTCGACCACTGGAATTAACTTCCATTAATCCTTTGGCAAAAGCTCCTCCAATAGTGGTTATTGAAAGAAGAAAAGAAAAAAACACTGCATCTTCTCGACGGAAACCAAGCATGAGGGCGGTAATTAAAGTTATTCCTGAGCGAGATACTCCAGGAATAAGAGCCAGTGCTTGGGATAATCCAATTAAGAGAGCTGAATTACAATTCATTTCTTCTAAATATTGATTTCCTCTTTCTTTAATGAAAAAGAAAATCAAT
>JAAYUP010000124.1 GCA_012517635.1 Candidatus Atribacter alterifermentans | reverse complement strand
TTATAAATTTGTTGGGAATTGAAAAAAAAGAGGATAAATTAATTATTAGATAAACTAATGAAATTTGGTTCTTCTCCCATTTAATTGCACCTGGCAAAGGAGTCTTGAATGATGAAGGAGAAATACTCAAGATCATGATAACCAAATGCTCTTCGTTTTATCACCTTCATCTTGTTATTGATCCCTTCCAATCGACTGGTATGGAGAGGATACATACAATGGTTGAAAATACCATAAGCATCATTTTTGAGCATTTTAGCAAAAGCCATCACTGGTTTCAAATGGGATAAAGTATACTAAAGTTCGCAATTTCGCACCTTGAAAAAAGCCACCGGAGACTCCTGCGTATTTGTCAAGGAGCAGTAAAACTAATGACTAAATGACAACCAAGTGTCTTAGTAATTGGTAGTCACAGTGGTTCAAAAATTCATTGACATTCGCACATGTTAAAGGGGACATACACCTTAAAAAAGATTTAAATTTGGTCTTGATAACCGGGCTACTTCCCAACCATTTTACTTTGGGTTATTAATAATTCTAAGAGTACCATCATAGTTTAATTCTGCATCATATTTTCCTATTATTGTTCCGGGAGTAAAACAGATTTTGACTTTTGACATCTTTTCCCCAGGAGTATTATTGGGCTCATTATTATCAGTTTCGGGGTCATAATATACCCTACCTGTTAACAATTCTATGTCCACTTCAAATTGAATTTCCTTTGAATACTCTAGGTAGCAATCGAGGGGTTGCTCATTATTTATTTCGATCATTACCTTTTCATCTTTTTCATCTTCATCACCTTGCTTCAAAAAATCTATTTCAACATCTCCAAATCCATACTTTGACTCTCCCCCAAGAACCAATTCTTGAATTATATTAAAGCCGTTAATTGTTATTGAATTTGTTCCAAATTGAATTTTATTTTCCAATATTTTTGCTGTATTTTTAACCCAAATATAGCCTGCAATTTTCACACCCTTGATATTTCCTTTTTCATCTCTGAATTTGTTGTTTATAAATTCAATTTCATGAAGACTTTCATCTCTGGCAGTTCCACTGTTTTCGTCAATTGCGGTAGAAATCCTACTCCCAATGAACATATGTTCAAATTTTGTTTGTGGAATTCCACCATAATTTAAGCCTTCATCAGTATAAGAAGGGGTAAAAACAGTTTTACCATCATACAAATAAAAATGTGAAAATTTAAAATTCTTCATTACTTCTTTACCTATATTTCTATAATCAATGTCCTTAGGTTCATTATATAAAAACTCTGTAATGCGTTTAGTTATGGCCCCCCAGAAATTTCTTCCAAGAACATAATATCTTGTAGGTGAAACAACTGAACCTTTAAAGGGGGTGTACCCAATATGGAGAGGTGATTTTAATTTAAAAACAACACTACATTTTTCCCACATTGTTTTCACCAGCTTTATCATTTTTACCAACCTTCGCATGGTACAATGCATAAGTTAATGTACGTTCTAAAATCTTTTTCATAAAAAAAAGTTTATCGATATCTTCAGCTACATTTTGTAACTCTTTACAAAATTCAGAAAAGTTCTCTGAAAACTGTTTTGTAGAGTTATTATCAAAAAAATATTTTTTTATTTTATCACTATTCAGTAATTCAATAATCTTGTTCCTTGCTTCTTTGTCTTTGTCTTCAAGCCAAAGAAACATTGCATAAACACCGTCTTCCTGCAAAACGCCAAGTGCTTTTCTAAGAATGTTCTCAAGATTAGAAATCTGGCTTTTATTTATTTCTTGAGCATGCTTCATGCAGATATAATCAAGATTCAGCATTACTTACACCCCCATCTAATATCTCTACCCTACCAAATCCTCTTGTTCCCATGCCTCCAATACCAAGAAGTTTGAAATATGATGAAACAGCTCCCATTACATTATCAATATCAATATCATCTTTTTCCCTAGTATTATCTTTAACTACTTCAAACCCTAGTATTGTGCCTCTTGGAATAGCTTCATAAGTAAACAATGCTCCTTCGACAGAAGTTCCAGTCCCCGAATCTATTCTCACCGATGTTCTGATTTCTAAATTATCATTTACAATATGTGAAAATAATTTTTCAGAAACAATAACAATTCTTTTTACATAAGGGGATACGCTAGAATGCAAAATAATATCCTTCTCATCAGGACCATTAAGCGAAACAACTTCTACCAAAAGCCAGCCAAGGTTCAAAGGTTTTTTAGAATCTATACCCTTTAATGCATATGCTTTATCATCAATATTTTCTGGGATTGTTATTTTTTCTCCGTTATCATCTTTTAATTCTCCAAACCAATATTCAAGTATTTCTTTTGTTGTAACCCATACCGTGCCTAGTATCGAAGAAACAGGAAAGAAAATAATTTGTCCATCATAAAATCTTAACATCCCCTTACTTTCTCCAGTTCCAAATAATTTCTCTGTTTTATCTTTATCTTTTTCTTTCATTTCATAAAATGCCCTTACAACGCCTGCAATTGCCGTTCCTGGTATTTTAGGAACATCTGTTGCAGGATCTCTTACTATGGTATTGTCTACTCTACCTAGCCTATATCCTCCTGCTCCAATGTGTATCGGATCAAGAGCTCTCATGTAAAACTTTTTTGGTTTCAAGCCGTTGTTATTTCCATTATCCTTCTTTTCGATCATTCTTTCTCAACCCCCTTTTTCAATATATGCCTAAATAAAATGATTGTATCCAACAAAACTTTATTTTGCGAAGAATTAATAAGTAAGAACCTGGTTTCTTCCCCCAACTCACTCCATTTTTTACCAAACGCGTCTTTCAATGTGGCCTCTGCAAACTCTTTGAATACATCTTCTTTGTTATTATCTTCTACCTTTCTCCATTCTCGAAGTTTTGTAGTAAAAGCCTCCTCAATGAAAGCAATCTGAGAAGATGAAATATTAGCAGTTAGAATATCCCATAATTCCAATAATTCTGAAAACTGATATTGGTAATATGGTCTTTTTGAAAATAATTTATAGTTTCTGTCTCCCCTGTTTTCCCCTTCGTAATATATGTTGTATCTATCCGTTGTTCCTGATAATAATTCGAAATCAAAATAACCCGGGAAAATTTGATAAATTTTGTCTTTAGAAAGTGGAGAAAGGTCATCAAGTGTGTATTTCCCTTCCTCAAGGTTTTTGGTGGGATAATAACCATAAAACTCTTCACTTCTAAGAGCGTCTAAATTCCACCATACATTTGTTGATACAGCCTTTCTAAACTCTGCTCCAGCCAACATTCTTTTTTCAGCATCAAGTAAGACATATAGTGGAAATTTTCTGTTTGTTACAAGAAGCTTGATATTTAATGGCAACTTCCCTAATACTTTCTCAAATCTTTCGTTGTATAGTTTTGATATCAATTCTAAAATTTTTATCGAATCAGAAGCAAGGACAAGCATTCTCAACGAGAGAGGAGATTTATTAATCTCAATTAGAGGGATGTATTCTTCAGTTTTTATATTATTTTCTTCAACTTTTATAGCCTCTTTTTCTTTCTCCAATAGATTTTGATTTGGGTTATTCTCCAATGTGAGGTACTTGAACCCTTTATCTAATGCTTCACGAACAGCAAATTCTCCAGTTTTATCTTTAAACTTAAATTTATCAAGAGATTCTATGGTGTAAAATTCTCCATTTTTTGTGTGAAGGACAAGTAGATTTCGTGGGCTTAATTCTTCTTTTTCAATTAGATATGGAGTGTTTTCTTTTAATTCTCCTCCTTGTCTCAGCTTAGATTTCAATTCATTATAATCTATAGAAAATTTCAATCTCTTCCATTTATTAGGGTAAATTTTATTTATTATTTCCGTCATCAACAATTCAAAGAATTCTTCTGTTTCTTTCCATATTCTATATATTCGAGCGGGGGATGGGTTTTGGGTGAAAAACCAAAGTAAAATTTTATTAGGAATTTTTTTAATATCCTCTGGATTATTTTTAATATTTTTTAGCCTATTTTTAATATCCTCTAGAATATTTTCAACATCTCCACTTTCAATAAAACATTCCAATAATACTTTTGCTTCCGTCATCTCAGAATTATTTGTGATCCATTCAGCTATGTTAAGTGCTTTAGACTTTAAATCACTCGTTTGAGCGATTTTTTTATCTTTTATAATATTTTGAGTCTTTTTTCTTGTATATTTTCCCCCTTGTAACCACTCCTCAAAAGTTTGACTAAAAATGGTTCCAATCATAGTTCCATCAAGCCATTTATCAAGGTCAAAATTTAGAGAAAGTAAGGCAACACGGTTGTTTTTATCTGCAACTTCATCTGTCCAGATGGTATTTTCTCTATTGTTAAACCAACTCTCTAACCTTCCTTTTCTTCTATCCTCACAAACCTCACACCTTTCTTCTTCCTTTTTTTTTAATCTTACCTTGCAAACAGGACAAACATCTTCTCCTTCCCCTGGTGTAAAAAGTGGAGGATTTTCAAATGGGATAGGACCATCGTTCTTAATAAACAAAATAGGTTTCATCCTAGGTATCTTTCTTTTTTTAGATGAAAAATCTAATTCATTGGCTATAATTGTAAGTGTAGAAGAAGGTTCACTTAATGTAAAAAATGGCCAAAGTTCATTTGCGCTGGTAGCATTAATTATACTCAATACTTCTTCTGAACATTCTCTTGCGAGATCTTTTGATTGTGTTGTTAAATCTGGAAATGTAAAATATATACTGTTTATATCTTCATAAATAGAGTTGCCTAATGGAATTTCATCTTCAAACTTCATTTTTAATTTTGATTTTATCTCATCTAGAATCTCTACTCTTTTCTGTATTTCGGCAATTTTCTGGCCTTGATTTATAAACTCTTCACCCCTCCAACAAACCCCAAAAATCCTCCATTTTTTTTCATCTATATGGCCTCCACAGGCTTTCCCCACCAAAATAGTTTTAAAAAGAGCTGCTGTCGAATAAGAATGGTCCCATAAGGTAACATCGTTTGCAGGAATTCTTGTTTCTCCTAATGCCTGAGAGAAGGTTGTTCTTAGATTATTCAACAACCCTTTTCTAAAGCAAGATAAATCAATCTCATCAGAAATATAATTTTTGAATAACCCTTTTAAATTATCCTGTAAATCTTCAAATCTTTTTTGAAGACACTTTAGATTGATTTTCCCTTTTGGATATCCAAAAGGAGAAGAGATAATTATATTGTCTAATGCTTGCTGCCTTCTTACGATACCTTTGTCATCAGCAGAGTCTTTGTGATCGCATGTTTTCAACAAATTTACTAATTGATCTGTAGTATCATCATGATGTTTAGCAATAAGAGAATAAATATCTGTCTCTATGTTATTTATCCTGAATTTGAATTTCTTATCTTTAATGTAACTCACCAAATCATCTTCTAAAAATTTATCGATTTGGGCATGTTCATCCGATGCTGTTTTTTCAATAGATTTACTTTTAATAAAATCCGGATGACATTTACCAATATCATGCAGTAATACCCCTATCTCCCCTGTCAGGATATTTTTTCTGGAACTTTTTATTTTCTCGACATACACTCGTCTCACCCCCTCAAGCACTGTTGAAAATGTTTCTAATAAATGCTAATTGGTCTATCACTTTTTCTCATTTGTATACACCATGGTTAACAGTTTTGTTTACTTCGGTGTATAAGTTTGAGAAATATCCCTTTTTATCTTCCGGGTGAACATCGACATCCTTACTTTCCAGCTTTCTAATGACTCCAAAGCCAGATGTTTTCTTTGCAGAAAAGCCATAGGTGTAAAACATCAATTTTAATATCTTAGCAAGAAATTCTAAATCCTCTTTAATCTCGTCTTCTTTGAAATCTTTACCTTTTGGATACGGAAGATATAGGAGATAAAAATCTCCATTTTTGCCTGGTTTTATTACTTCAAGAGGTATAGGTCCTTTCTTAGTAGGAGTTCTGGTATCCCTTTTTAAGGGAGTAATTACATCCTTTTCTGCTTCTTCTTTAAAGAACGTTGGGAAAAAGTAAAGTCTGCCTTTTAATACCTCGTCTTCCCGGGGTTCAGAACCAAAAAGTCTTTTGATAATCTTTTTCTTTTCTTCTTCATTCCGCTCAACCATTTCAGCAGCAAATCTCAAGTGTCCCTTCCATGTTGAGGGCCTAACCATTGGCAAGCCAGTTAATTTGTCCCTGACAATAGGATTTTCAAAAACACGATTATTAATAATATGAAATTCACCTTCGTCTTTACTTGTATAAGGCTTTTTGAGGGTAAAAGAAATTTTTATTAAAACTGAATTTTGAGGAAGATTTTGTAAATCCGTAGTGTTAGGATAGAAACCTTGTATACTTTTATCATTTTTTAACCTTTCCTGAATTTCTTTTTTCGATTGGGCTAAAGGTACTATGAAAACTTCATCCAACCATGTTTTATACTTTTCTTCTTCTGATTTTTCATTCCAATTTTTTTCCCCTTTTTTTTTATCTTCAACCCATTTTTCAAAACTTATCATTTTTAGCTTAGAACCATAGTAGTCATGAATCATTTTAACCCCTCCAAGATTTTGACACCTTCCATATATTGAATTGATTTTTTACTTAAAAACTCTACAATCTTACTATATTCATCACTATTCTCTGCGTATGCAAAAAACCTACCATTGTTTTTGGTAATTTTTTTGTAGAAATATTTTTTTCCTTTATTCTTGGAACCTTTTAAAAATGATAATTCCCTTTTAATTTCTTTAACCATTCCATTAATTAGATTTTCATCAGTATTAGTATTAATGAAGATGAATCTTGATAGATTTGGATTATCTGCACTTCTTCCTTGCTCTTTAAGGTTAAGATAGTGATCTAATTCTTCTTTTTTTGAAATGTATTTGTGTTTTCTATTTAAATTATTTTCTTTTATCTGTATAACCCCATAATTGGCCTCAGATAGTTTACCTCCTATGGCTCCAAAATCCGAAATTATCGTTAGAGTTCTATTCAACAAATCCCATTCAACTTTTTCTATTTTTTTTAATTCAATAAATTTTAATGTTACCTCATCGGTCGTTTCTCCTACTTCAAGTTTAAATTTTCTTGACCACCCTGTACAGCCAAATAGTTGACAAGTCGGACAGATTTGCTCATTTAAAGCTTCCGATATAGTTTTGCCGGATTTTAGTGCTTTATAGAATTTGTCATGTTCTAATTTGCATCTTAAATTTTCCTCTGTTGGATCACAAGCGCAACCTCCCAGCCCTCTAACTAATGCCTCATACCACCATCTAAGGCTGCCAATTATTCCAGTCTCTCTCAAAGTAGAACATTTTTTATCAGCATCTCCGGTCCATATTGGAGTCAAAGCTTTAATAGTAACGCTAAATTCTTCCATTGTACCCTCCCTAGCAAGCAATATATTCTTTTTTCCTAAAACCAATCAAACATAATTTTCACTTTATTTTGCAAAATCTTTCACTAGTAAAAATATTCATTTTACAAAGTTTAACCCAACTTGCGCACTAAATGCCAGAAATCAGCCTGTAGTGAACCTTTCCTTTTAAGGGGTTCCCATTTTCGGGTAACACAGATTTTTCCGCCAGAATGGTATATCTTGATAGTTTAATGTCTGATATATTTTTGCCGCCTCTTTTTCTGGTTCACTACCTTTTTTCACAGGTATTACTCGTGCTGCTTTGGTTCGAAGAGAATTGGTTACTAGCTTCTGACTGTTCATTAGCCTTACCATAGTGCTCCAATCATATGATATCCCTCAAACTTTAAGTTGGTGACGAATACTATTAACTAAAGCATGAGTTAACACACTACCATATATATGGTCTTCACTGCTTAGCTTCATAAAGCCTATGTATTGAGGGATACTTCTCTTTTAGTCTCCCTAACCTCTGGTATACTTTTTCCACTCTTTTGATCCCCCTTTCTTAGCTATCCTATCTTTTATCGCTTGTAGTCTGGCTTCGTATCTTTGGTGGACCTCCCCCCGATAAAGTGGAGGCACTAAGAAGCAACAACAACAGCTCTCCTTTCAAACTGTTCTGGACTCAGATATCCTAAGAGGTTGAATGGAGATGGATACGATTATAGAAATGTTCAATGTATTCAAAGAGACTGGTATTAGCCTCCTGTCGAGTCTGATATCATTCATGATACACCAATTCCACCTTTAGGGTTTTAAAAAATGATTCAGCTCAGGCCTTATCATAACAGTTTTCTTTTCCACTCATACTGGGAGGGAAATGGTATTTAGTCAGAATTAAAGCTTGCTTCCACTTATAGATGGTATTTTTCCCAATCCCAAAATCTCGAGCGACTTGGGCAATGGTTCTTTTTTGTTCATTGACTAGGCGAAGTATCTCCAATTTAAATTCTTTGTCATACTTTTGTCTTTTTTCCTGATTCATGATTAATTTACGCCCCTGATTTATTATTATATTCTCTTTTCTATGCCTTTATAAAATCGGGGAAAGACCACATAGCTCCGGATAGAAAGAAAATAGGCATTTGAATCAAGTTTACCAAGCCCATAAACCCTTCGGTATCCTCAAAAACGCCTCCCAAAGTCAAGCCAAACCCTACAAAAGTAGCAAAGGTCAACACCATAAATACCAGTGCCATAAAAAAGCCACCGATACTGGAAAGTTGAAAACCAAAATTAATGCCAAATATCAAAGTCACTCCTGGAATGTTGCTTGGGGTCAGGTCTTGATTCTTGAATTTGTTACGTTTTTCAACTTTTTAGCTGTTCATGGTAAGTGGGTATTTTGATTAATAAAATATATAAATTTGACATAAAAATTGAATTTATAATTTTGATGGTTTAATTGAATTTTTTATGTCAGACGGAGTCCTCAATTCAATCGCAAAAACCTTATCCCATCATTAAAATGGAAGGCATCTTTTATCCTGTAAATACTGTTATAAGTGAAAAGTGATAAAACAAAAAAGAGAAAGGCACCACCCCCTGAATACCCCCCAATCAGGCTATGTCACAATTCTTTTCTTCCATCACATATAGCTTCAAATGGAGGATACGGTACGATTATCTTCAGTTTTTGGTTATCTATTTCCAATATTACTGTAAAATATTCGTATAATAAGGGTAAATAATTTACAGAAACATTGTGACACAGCTTGATTGGGGGAATGAATTTAACAATTCCCCTCCGTCCTTTTATCTTTTGAATATTCTTTTCTTGATTATTGAATAGAATTATTCCAAATACTCATCTATTTGTGTTCAAAGAAATTGGATTTTCAATTGAAAAGGAGTTTATATGAAAGGGTTTATTACGAAAAGCCTCATCGAAAAGATATTTCAACCAGCCAGCTTACAGCGATGGAACGATCAGATTCGACCAATCGAATTTACTGAACTTGACAAACAAGCCCATAAAATGATCATTACCTGGATTCTGGGAAAAATTGAGGAAGATAAAGAAGGCCAATTAATTAATTGGAGAAAAATGATTGAATATGGCATATTCCAGTATTTTCAAAGGACCATCTTGACCGATCTCAAACCTCAATTGTATCATTCTCTGATGACCCAAGACAAAGCGAGGAAAAAGTTGAATGATTTTGTTCAGAAAGAAATGGAGGAAAGTCTCTCTCATCTTTCTGAGGATTTTTACAGGAAGTTCATCGAATTTATTTCTTCCACTCCTGAAGATGAAGAGCTCCATTCAATCGAGTTTAAATTGATCAATGCTGCTCATTTTTTAGCGACCCAATGGGAGTTCAATATCATTTCTCATTTCAGTCCTCCCCTTTTTGGAATTAACTCAACCAGGGAAGAGATTCAATCTCAAATTGCCAAACATCTGGAACTGAAAAGCGTTAAAAAGATCCTCTATCTGGATAAGAATCTGAGAAATTTTATCGATCTTTGCGGGCAACTTCGATTCCAGCGAAGATGGGCTCATATCGAAAGAATTCCCAAAACTTCTGTCTTGGGGCATATGCTGATTGTGGCCATGTTAAGCTACTTTCTTTCCCTCTTTTTAGAACCTGAGCCCTGTGCCAAGCGGATTTATAACAATTGGTACGGAGCGCTCTTCCATGACCTCCCCGAAGTACTTACCCGAGACATTATCTCTCCGGTCAAGAGAGCTCTCGGTGATTTGGAAACGCTCATCAAAGAGGAAGAATCGGATCAAATCAGCAAAAAACTCAAACCTCTACTAAAAGGAGATTGGTATGATGAAATTTTTTATTTTACTATGAATGAATTTGAAACCAAGATCCTGGATGAGAGGAAAAACATATGCCATTTGGAAACTGAAATCATCCCAAATCAATATAATTTCGATCAATACTCCCCCATTGATGGGAAGCTTATAAAAATCTGTGATAAGATCGCCGCATTCCTTGAGACTTATTTCTCCATAATAAACGGAGTTGCTTCACCCCAGCTAATCGAAGCAAAAGAAAAGTTATTGAATGAGTTAAAAGATAGAAAATTAGATGGAATCGATATTTTTTTAATCATCGATCTTTTTAGGTGAGACCTTCATGCCACTTTCATGGCACCAGTTGATGATGAAAATAGGTATCCCCCCTCACCCCATCTTCCCCCTCGGTTTTAAAGGCGTGAGGATCTCATCTGACGCCATAGGCGTCATCCTGAGGCTTCTCTTTAAGAAGCCGTAAGGATCTCATCTTTTATAGAATTTTCTTTATTCTTTTCCAACGATTACCATTCAAAATCTAAAGGTGATCTCCCCGCCGCAAAGCGGCATCCCTCCGAGAAGAGGAATTGCATGGTGTTATCACATAATAATGAAGGCAGACACCCAGGTCTGCCCCTACAAATATAAACAACAATGGAATATTAGGAGACAATAAAAATTTGATATATTATAAACGTAGGGGCGAATCTCTGTGTTCGCCCATGGCTATTTTCAAATTCAAGAATCAAGACCTGACCCCAAGATTTTTCCTCGATTTTCCTCAGTTCTTCCAAAGATGTTTCTAGAAGTGGTTGAAGTGTTTGATGAATAATACCCGCTATTTCTTCAAGACTTGCTCCTGCTGAAAAATTTGGTGTTGCGAAAATAGATGATGCATTCCCTACAAAAGTCGAAGGGATTTCAGCGAGACGATTGCGTAAATTTGCCACGGTTACCTGAACGCAGGTAGTTTTTTCGCTATGGTTAAACAGTTTCAAGAGCATTTTGGAAAGATAGGCCGAAAGGGCAACATGTGTACTGCAGGGAAAACCGCCTTTATCTGATATTTCTTTTTTTAATTTTTTGAGTGCGTCAGCGGAAAAATAAAAAGCCTCGGTTCGTTCTTTTGTGATACCAAACATAAAAATGGGAAGAATTGCTACCAGTTTCAATTCCTTATAGGTAGGCTCAAAACCCTCTGCTATTGCCGATCGAGTACTCGGCAATAGCAGTTTCAATTCCTTATAGGTAGGCTCAAAACTTGAGAAGACAAGATATTGAGAAG
>JAAYUP010000123.1 GCA_012517635.1 Candidatus Atribacter alterifermentans | reverse complement strand
TCTTTATTTTCTAAATCATCCGTTATCATTCACCTCCGTTGCAACGAAGAACCCTTTCGCTCTCTTTTTTCTATCCGGCTGTTTTCTTATAATAAATATCAACACAATATTCGTTCATCAGTGGAGAAAATGAGTTAGTAAGTTAGTGTTTTTCTTGTATTGAATCAAGAGCATTATGTATTTCTTCAGGCTTAAGAGTGCCGAGTAAAATCTTCTTTTGATCAATGGTGACCAACTGAACTCCAGTCTCTCCCGAGAGAGTATAAGCCTTTCCGTATTTTCCATAACGGATTCCCCATCCTCCATGATCTCGCAAAGGTCGGTAATGGACAATTTGATAACTCAACAGGTTTTCTTTTGGAATTCTTTGATATTGGAAATGAAAAGGTCTATAGCGATAATAAATCCCATAATTACTCACTTGTATTTCTAAACGATTTAAAAACACAAACAAGGGAAGACCGGCCACAACAATCAACCCAACGATTAATAATCCAGTATCTGACATTGGATTATTGCCCCAAGGTTTTTTAAAAATGAACTGCTGTACCATCCCGTACAAAAGAACCACGATAGGAATCAAAACCAATCCCCAGAGCCATTGGGATTTGACCGTTTGAATTTCCTTAAAAAATACCTGATTAGAATTTTCAATATTCATCTTTTTCCCTCAATAATGATCTCAATTTCCCTAAAATAATGTAATTGATTTTTCAGCTTAATGCAAATTACTAAAATTATAATCAGTGATGGAAAATTCAATAATAAAAAAGCCGCTCACATAATGAGCGGCTTTTTTATTATTCTTCTTGGTTTACCAGTTACAGTTTCACCGATTTCTCATCATTCCTCGACCCCAACTATCTTGATTACGACCGCCTCGTCCACGGCAATCCCAATCTTCATCTTGGTTTCGATTTCCTCGATTATCATCATTATTTTTTCCACCTACCCAAAGGGGATTCCCGTTCGTATCTCTCAATTCATAAGTTTTATCATTCACTTTGAACGAATAGGGAAGAAAAACATCATTGGCGACATATTCACCAGTTAGAGAAATTGATGCACCAATTTGGAAATCTTTTGGATCATATTGCCATACCGGACCTAACTCAACTTCAATGATTTTACCATCTACATCAATTTTGATTTCAATCTGCGGTGGTGTGAAATCAACAGCCTGTATTGTTCCACTCATATCAACTGTTTTACCGGTTAGTTGTTTCCCATAATTATCATCTCCACGGCCACGGGCGAAAGCAAATCCACTCACCATTAGAACAACCAGAAGAGCTACCGTAATACCACTGAAAATTTTCTTCATTTTTTCTCAGCTCCTTTTCACTTTTTACTGATTGTTCTTATTTTATCCAGCTAATCTTAAAATAACCTTAGAATTCCCTTAAAGTTTGATTAGAATTCCATCCTTTATCCTAAAACAGTTTCTAAAAATTTTCCCTGTTTATAAAACAACTCTCCATCAGCATAGATTTCTCCATGGTTACGCATATCACACAACATATCCCAATGTATAGAAGATTGATTGATACCACCTGCTTCTGGCATCGAATCTCCTAAAGCCATGTGAATTGTACCTCCAATTTTTTCGTCAAATAACATATTCCGAGTAAATTGCTGGATTTGATAATTCGTCCCGATAGCTACTTCTCCAAAAAAAGCTGCACCATGATCAGTGGTGAGAAGAGCGCGAAGCAAATCTTCGCCTTTTTTTGCCCGGGCTTCGATGACTCGACCATTCCTTACTTTTAAAGAAATATTTTCAACTTCTTTTCCCATATATATCCCAGGAAAACTAAAAGTAATGAAACCGTCAATTTGACTTTCAACTGGTGAAGTAAAAATTTCTCCGTCCGGGAAATTTTGACGACCACAACAGTTAACCCAGGTTCGATCAGTAATTCCCAATTGTAAATCGGTTTTCTCGCTCATGATGCGCAATTCTTTTTTTGAATTGAGATAACGAACCCATCTCTCTTGATCTTTTTCGATTCGTAACCACTCAGCAATTGGATTCTCGGTGTGAAGATATCCTGCTCTATAGACAAAATCCTGATATTCTTCCAAACTCATACCAGCTTCCTGGGCATCGGCATGAGTAGGATATTGAGTTCCACACCAGCGCAGACTTCCATCACCCATTCTTTGGGAAAATTTTCGACGAATTGCCTCGTTGGCTTGTATACTCAATTTCATTTTCTCAGAATCAATGTTCGTTCGAGATCTGGTGTTCCAACTCCCCCAAGCAGTTAAAAATACATCAGCATGATCCACGATGGTTTTGAAAAAAAGGTCTTCGGCTTGGATTGCCTCTTGACTTCCAAAAAAAAATTTTGCTCGCCTTACCGACTCAAGTTCAACGGTCGTTCGCACAACAGCGCCCATTTTATAAGCTTGGGTTGCAACTGCTTTAATCCAAGGAATAGCAACATCCTCTGCCGTAATAAATACTTCCTCACCTGGCTGTACTCGGGTTGAATAGGAAAGAAGAACCTTGGCTAACTTTTCTAAAAAAATATCGGACATAGTCATCCCTCAATATATGAGATTTTTGTAAAATAAACTGAACTAGTATATCAAAATAATATCCGTTGAGAAAATGACTACTTGAATGAGATCAAAAACAAAGGGAACAACCAAGGAAGGCTCTTTCCTTTTTTCAGAAATTTTTTTATAATATGAGAACGAAGGGATGCGCCTGTAGCTCAATGGACAGAGCCGCGGACTTCGGATCCGAAGGTTGGGGGTTCAACTCCCTCCAGGCGCGCCATTTTTTTCTTCATCTTTCTTCAAGAGGAATCCTTCCAAAGGAATAATATTTTTCATTAAATCTTTGATATAATAAAATATTGAAAATTTTACTTTTTTCCAGGTAATAATATCCAAAGGAACGATTTTAATGAGAATGAGGCTTTTTTCTGGTTTAAAACCTTCTTCACTGATCTTAATAAACCTAATAATTGTTTTTTTACTCTGGCATTTCTCGGCAGAGGGTTTTGCCTCTCTTCTCATTACTGAATTTATGGCTTCCAATGGTTCCATTATTTTAGACCAATCGGGGAAATTGAATGATTGGATCGAGATTCAGAATAGGTCTTCCCAACCTATTGATTTAAGCGGTTATTTTATATCCGATAAATTGAACAACCCACTAAAATGGCAGATCCCGGAAGGATCTCATCAAGAAACCATCATTCCTGGTGGGGGGTTCACTCTTCTCATCGCTGATGGGGAACCTGATCAAGGCCCCCTCCATCTCAATTTTGAACTTTCAAAAGACGGAGAGAGCATTATTTTAACTGCGCCGGATGGTAACACGACCATTGATGTCATCACCTTTGGTCCGCAATGGAAGGACGTCTCTTATGGAAGATCGGAAATGAATCCGGAAACCTGGATGTTCCATCTTTCTCCCACCCCAAGAAGTCCCAATCAGGGGGTAAGAACCACTTCCTATTGGATTGCTGGTCTTTATCTCTTTTATAAATTGTACCGGGAACTTTTCCTGACTCTTTTTGCTTTTTTCATCATTCTCATCTACATCAGCATTCGGCTCTCTCAAGCTCTCAAGAAGCTAAGACGAGTCGAGGAAAAACAAACTTCTTTGATTCAAGCCGTTCCTGAAATAATCTTGCAACTCAACCATAAAGGGCAAATAGAATGGCTTAATCAAGTGGGTATTGACTTTTTCGGTGATGGTATGATAGGAAAAGATTGTCGAAAGATATTTAAAAATGCAACCTCATCACTTGCTTTTAAAGAAAACTCCCAAAATCAAAAATTTGACAACCTTTTTCCTGCTGGTACCCATTTTATTACCGAATTTCCTTCTCAGAAAGGAGAATTTCCAAAAGTTATTGACTGGAGCACAAACCCTTATCTCCACAAAGGGAGAAAAAATGGAATTCTTTTAGTAGGGCGTGATATCACTCAACAACAATACAATGAGAAAAGGATAAAAAATAGTGAAAAAAATTATCGGGATCTTTTTGAAAAAACACCTATCGGTATTTTAAAAGTTGATCTTCATGGGAAAATTCTTGATATCAACCAACATATGATGGACATATTAGGAGTGTCTCATAAAGAAAAAATACTTCAAATGACCCTGTCAAATCTCTTCATCTCAGAACAACCACTTTTCATGAATGAGGATAAGCAATTAGCTAAAAACCAAGTCATATCAGGGGATAGGGAATGTATCTCCCAATGGGGAAAAAAGTTTTGGTTGCGGTATAAAATTTTTCCAATATTTGATGATTTGGGAGAACCCAAGGAACTAATCATAGCTGGAGAAGATGTTACTGCAAGTAAAGAAGCAGAGAATAAGATTCAATATATTAATCTTCATGATAGCCTCACCGGACTCTATAACCGACTCTTCTTTGAAGAAGAGCTTAAAAGACTCAATACGGATCGGCAATATCCCTTAAGTCTCATAATTGGAGATGTGAATGGATTAAAAATATTGAATGATGCTTTTGGTCACTTAGAGGGAGACCAACTTCTAAAAAAAACTGCTGAAATATTAAAAAGATGCTGTCGTAAAGAAGATATTATTAGCCGTTGGGGAGGAGACGAATTTGTCATTATCCTTCCCCAAACTGACCATGAGACGGTATTGCAAATTTGTGACCGAATCCGAAATGAATGTCAGATCCAGGAAAATTTTTTAATACCACTTAGTATTTCGCTTGGAGTTTCAACAAAATCCGTACCCATTCAAGATATACAAACCATAGTTATTGAGGCAGACGAAAACATGTACCAGGAAAAATTAATAGAATCTAACCATTATCAACGCATGCTGCTTTCGACTTTTATCAGTAATCTGAAACCAAAAACCTGGCATTCACCTGAGCTCTGTCGACTTTGCCTCTGGTTTGGAATGGTTCTTAATCTTCCGTATTCAGAAGAAGAACTTCGGTATTTGGCCGATCTCCATGATTTAGGTAAAATAAATATGGATATCAACTTTCTTTCACAAACCAATCGACTTGATGAAGAAGGATGGAAAAAAATAAAAAAACATCCAGAAATCGGTTATCGAATTGCCCAAGCAATCCATCAAATATCCACTATTGCAGATGCAATTTGGGCTCATCATGAACGATGGGATGGGACTGGCTATCCCCGAGGTCTTTCCAAAGAGAACATTCCACTCTTAGCCAGGATAATGGCTATAGCCGACGCCTATGATGCCATGAGAAGTGGCCGACCTTATCAACCACCTCTTACCAAAGAAGAAGTGATAAATGAGCTCTTGCGCTGTTCTGGAAGTCAATTTGATCCAAATTTAATCAGTTTATTCATCAAACACTGCCGAACCATCACTTCAGAAGAAACATTCATTGATGATCAAAATAACCATGAATTGGATAAAGAATGATAGACTATTTTCAGAATTTTTTATAAAACATATTGAAAAAGGAGGATGTAAAATGAGTCATTCACTCAAGGTTGGAGTCATTGGAACTGGTTTTATTGGTCCTGCACATATCGAGGCAGCCCGTCGGACTTTTTTGGCTGAAGTCGTTAGTCTTGCCGATGTCAATGATGAAATTGCCCGAAATAAGGCCATCCAGTATAACGTAAAAAACCATTATGGGAATTACCGGAATTTGCTTCAAGACAATCAAATTGAAGTTGTCCATATTTGTACTCCCAACCATCTTCATTACCAAATGAGTAAAGAAGCTTTAGAAGCTGGAAAGCACGTCATTTGCGAAAAACCTCTGGCCATGAATCGCAAGGAAGCTGAAGAATTGGTTGATTTAGCTGATAAAAAAGGATTAATCAATGCTGTCCATTTCAATATCCGTTATTATCCCTTAGCTCGCGAATCACAACAAATGGCTAAGAAGGGTGAGTTAGGGAAAATTTTTGCTGTTCATGGGTCTTATTTACAAGATTGGCTTTTCTATCCAACCGATTATAATTGGAGATTGGAACCGAACCTGAGTGGCGAATCTCGTGCTATTGCCGATGTCGGTTCCCATTGGTTGGATATGGTTGAATTCGTTATGGGAGAAAAAGTCACCAAAGTATTGGCTGACTTTGCTACCTTCCATCCTATCCGGAAAAAACCCTTAAAACCCGTTGAAACCTATGCAGGAAAAATTCTTCAACCAGAGGACTACCAGGACATTCCAATCAACACCGAAGATTATGCCTCTGTTCTTCTCCATTTTGAGAATGGAGCTCATGGAGTGCTAACGGTAAATCAAGTAGCGGCAGGGAGGAAAAATCGCTTGTATTTCGAAATAGATGGTTCTCAAAAAGCGATTGCTTGGGATTCTGAAAAACCCAACGAACTCTGGATTGGCTATCGTGATCAAGCGAACCAAATGTTATTAAAAGATCCATCGCTATTAGACAATGAAACCCGAAAAATTGTTTCTTTCCCCGGGGGGCACAATGAAGGTTTCCCGGATACCTCTAAACAGCTTTTCAAAGAAGTGTATCAAGCTGTTCTCGTTCCCTCAGCTCCAAAAAATTACCCCCAATTCAAAGATGGTCTTCGTGAAGTCATTTTATGCGAAGCAATCCTGAAAAGTTCCAAAACCAATCAATGGGTAGAAGTGATATAAAAACAATTATTGGATTTATCTTTATTTAAAAAAATCACTAACTCTAAGATTGATTATTGGTTTGGTGTTCAGAATTTTTAATCGATGAGGAGGCAAAAACAATGAAAATTGGGGTATTGTTAGTTCTTTTTCAGAATGAAACATTGGAAAAGGCCCTCGATTTGGTCAAAGGAGTAGGGGTAGAAGCAGTCGAAATCGGAACCGGTGGTTATGCAGGTAATACTTATTGTAATCCAGCTGAATTGCTGAAAAATCCCGATTCAATTAAAAAATTTCAAGACACAATCACTTCACGGGAATTGGAAATCAGTGCTTTGAGTTGTCATGGGAATCCGGTTCATCCCAATTCCCAAATAGCAGCTTCTTATCACCAAGATTTCGAAAATACTGTGTTGCTAGCAAAAGAACTGGGTGTAAAAAACGTACTGACATTTTCAGGTTGTCCAGGTGATTCAGAAAATGGACTTTATCCCAATTGGGTTACCTGCCCTTGGCCTAAGGATTTTTCCGAGGTGCTCGAATGGCAATGGGAAAAAAAATTAATTGCTTATTGGAAAAAAGCTGGCCAATTCGCCCAAGATCATGGTGTCCAAGTGGGCATTGAAATGCACCCAGGATTTTGTGTTTATAATCCCGAAACTCTCCTAAAGCTCCGCAACGCTGTTGGAGATGTCATTGGGGCAAATTTTGATCCCAGTCATCTTTTTTGGCAGGGCATAGACCCAATTATAGCTTTAAAAAAATTAGAGGGTGCAGTATTCCATATTCATGCCAAAGACACCAAGATTGATGTTCTTAATAGCTTAACCAATGGCAACCTCGATACCAAGCCCTATACCCAGGAAAGGAAACGGTCATGGATTTTTAGAACTGTTGGTTATGGTCATGACTTATCCTTCTGGAAGGATTTTGTGAGTACTTGCCGTTTAATTGGTTATGATGAGGTATTATCTATCGAACACGAAGATTCATTAATGTCTGCTATCGAGGGTTTTAGGAAAGCATTTGCTTTGCTCAAAGAAGCTTTAATCCGTGAGCCAATTGGAACTGCCTGGTGGGTATGAGAAAAGATTGATATGGAAACTTGAAAAGATTGAAGGGGAGAGGGCGCGAGGGGGGAGATTGTAAAAGCATGACCTCATGTTGATAGAAAAGTGGAAAAAGAAAGAAAAAAAAGAGTGATAAAGATATTTTATAGTTTATTTCCTTCAAATGAGCCATAATACCAAAAGGAGGTATAGAGATGAAATTTGGAGCCAATACTTTTATTTGGGTTTCTCCTTTTCGAACTGAAGCCTTTGATGTTGTGCAACGAGTGGCAGATTTAGGATTTGACGTCATTGAATTTGCTTTTGAACAACCAGATCTTATTGATATCAAAAAGTTAAAATCCATTGTTAAAAAAAGTGGATTGGAAGTCTCTACCTGTGGTGTTTTTGGTCCTGACCGGGATCTCATTAATGAAGAATCGGAAAAGCGAGAAAATTCAAAGAGGTATGTAAAGCGCTGTCTCGATTATGCCAGCGAACTTGAAGCTCCGATTTTTTGTGGTCCAACCTATTCGGCAGTAGGAAAAACCTATTTAGCAAACCCCGAGCAAAAAAAAGCGGATTGGAATAGGGCAATTGAAGGCCTGCATGAACTCGGAGATTATGCCCAAACCCGTGGAGTAACTCTTGCGATAGAAACTTTAAACCGCTTCGAGACGAGTTTTTTAAATATTGCTATTGACCTGAAAAAATTGATTCAAGATGTTAATCATCCGGCCATCAAGGGTCATCTTGATACCTTCCATATGAATATCGAAGAAAAACATTTAGGAGAAGCAATCGAGTTGATAGGGAGTGATTTGGTTCATTTTCACACTTGCGAAAATGATCGAGGAACTCCAGGTACCGGTCACATTCATTGGAATGAAGTGAAACAATCATTGAAAAAAATTGGTTATGATCGGTTTGCAGTAATTGAAAGCTTTACTTTTGGTGTGAAAGAGATTGCTCGGGCAGCTGCTATCTGGAGACCATTAGAAAAAGATGAAGATACCCTGGCTAAAAACGGCCTAACATTCTTAAGAAAACTTTTCACTTAAAATTTGCTTTTTTTCACAAACAAATATTTATTCGGTTGGATCATTCTCATTCCTTTTTTTCTTTGGATCCCATTACTTTAATAAATATATCGACTAAATGCGGGTCGAACTGTCGTCCTGCGCTCTTTTTTATTTCATTTAAAGCATTTTTCTGACTTAATGGTTTTTTATACGTGCGTCCATCAGTCAAAACTTCATAGGTATCGGCAATGGCAATGATCCGGGAAAGGAGTGGAATAGTGTTGCCTTGTAACCCTCGTGGATAGCCAGTTCCATCCCAACGTTCATGATGGGAGAGAATCGCTTCGGCTATCGGAGCCAGATCCGGTGAATTCAGAGCTATCCGATACCCAATTTCAGGATGGCGCTTAACCAACTCCCATTCTTTAGGAGAAAGTAAGCCAGATTTATTGAGAATTTCTTTAGGAGTAGCAATTTTTCCCAAATCATGAAGCCGGGCTAACAAATCTAAATAATTGAGTTCTTCTTGAGATAACTCGAGCTCCAGCCCGATTTTATGAACTATTTTTTGAAGGCGTTCAGAATGTTTTTCGGTTGCGTGAGTAATTTTTCGCAGTGATTGTTCAATTGAGGGAACCAAATCCTGATTGAGTTCGTTGCCCCTAATTAATTTATTCCAATACATCCAACCTTCAGCTGAGTTGACAACTTCATTCATGCTGTTTTGTTCATCCTCTTTTACTGCATACCCGAGTGAAATGCTGAGCTGAAATGGATTTTTTTCAATATTTTGAAGCTCTTTTTGAATTTGATAAACGAGCGATCGGGTAACATCTTCATTGGTATTGGGAAGAAAAAGAATAAACTCATCTTCTCCCCAGCGAGCGAGGATATCTTGATTCCGAGAAAATTTCTTTAAAATATTGGCAGCATCAATTAGAATACGATCTCCTTCCTGATGGCCGAATCTTTCATTCACCAGGTGGATTCCATTCACATCTCCTAATATAATACCGATTGGATGGTTTTCTGGAAATTTTTGACGAGCAACCTCTTCTTCAAAAAAAGCTCGATTGTACAATCCAGTAAGAGGGTCATGGAAGCTGATATATCGAATCTGTTCTTCGGCTTTCTTTCTCTCAGTTATATCACGAGCGATCCCTTCTATAGCTATGGTTTTTTTCTTCCGGTTATAAACTGGCACATATTTATGCTCCATCCAGATAATTGAACCATCTTTTCGAATCATTCGGATGGCGAGGGGTTTTTCGAGAGCAGTGGGATTTTTTAAATAGAGGTCTATAAGCGGCCGATCTTCAGGGTATACTCTTTGAAAAAAAAGAGTTGGGTTAGAATAGAATTCTTCCGGAGTATATCCAGTGATTCTTTCTGCTGCTGGATTAATGTACTCTAACTTCATGGGTTCCAAGCCGCGGAAACGGAAGATAAGATCTTGAGCGTTATCTACTAAAGACTGAATATAATTTGGACGATCAAAATTTTCTGGTGAGAAAGAGACCTGGTCTAATCTTGAGTCATCGGAGTCTTTTTGGGGTTTAAAATTTTGCTTAAAATGTTTCCACCAGTAACTCGTTCCATGAGTCTTCCCATTTTTATTTTGAATGGCCTGGACAACTGCTTGATGAATGAAGAGAAGAGATAAAAACTTGACGGTGACACGCCATTCAATCATAAATCCACACTGATCACGAAGCATGGTGAATACCATCTCAGTTCCAATGCTCAGAATGAAAGAAATAATAAGCGGGCGCAGTACTGGAATGGGTATTTTCTTTTTCAGAAATAGAAGAATAGATAAGGTTATATAAATATATGCACTGATGAAATATTCACTCACTAAAGTAAAATTGGTTAATCCTAAAGCCGGTTGATAACTGAGAGGAAATAAATTCCATAGAAATGAACTACAGAATAAAAAGAGTACCGAGCCTAAATAAATGAATCCCATATATAAAAAATTGTATCTTTTAAACCAAGCAAGAAAGCCGACAAAATAAATTGCACACTCAGCAAAACGAGCAACCAACCAGAGTTGGATGGTCAAATCAATACTATTTCTCAGCAAAAAAGGATTTCTCCAAAAAATGAAAACTCGAATAAAATCAATGATAACAAAAACAACTAATAACACGCTTATACTGAAAATGAAGGGTTGTGAAGAGAGCAGTAAATAATTGGTACCAAGAAAAAAGATATGATAAGCAATAAGAAGACTGATAATTCCCATGATGCTATGAAAGAAAAGTGTTGAAGATGAAGCAATGAGAAAAAAAACTCCTATTAAAAAAATTTCACCGATAATCAATCGGTATTCCTCAGGGATGATTTCTACGATCTTTTTCCCATAATATTTTTTCATGTTCCCCCCTCCATTACTTAAAGGTAGTATACCTCAAGCTCTTCAATAATGCGATTTTTTCTACTAAAATTTTCTTCAATAATATTTTATATAAATATACCTTATAATAGGAAATGGTGATTCAATCTAAAAAGCAAAAGGAGAATATTCATGAATGATCGCGAAAGATTTATAAAAATTGCTCACTTTCAGCGCTTTGGAGATCCATTTGTTTTCCGGCACTGGTTTTGGTTTGAAACTATTGAACGTTGGCGGCAAGAGGGAATACCGGCTCATGTCAGTCCTTATGATTATGTGAGTTTAGGAAAAGATCGAGTTGAATACCTCCCAGTAAACACTCTCACTCTGAGTTTACGTCCCTACCATAATGCACCCTGGCCTATAGCAGTAGATCCTCAGTTTGAAAGAAAAATCTTAGAAGAAGATGAAAATACTGTGGTGATCCAAGAAATCGATGGAGGGGTCGTCCGTTTTTCAAAAAAAGATCCAAC
>JAAYUP010000122.1 GCA_012517635.1 Candidatus Atribacter alterifermentans | reverse complement strand
TCAATTGGGCAAAGCTATTATAAAGGAGATCTTTGCATCTTCAAAAAGAAAAAAAGAACTTGAATTAACTGATATGGAATATGCTATTTTAAATGTTCTGGAGGAACGTTTTGAATCATCGGAGGAGTTCAAGGAGGATGTGAAAGAATTATCCTCCATCTTAGGAGGAGATATTTTTGAGGGTTGGGTTGAACAACGCTCTGTACACCGGAAAATAGAAGGATCAGTGCGCAGATTCCTCCGTAAAAAATATTATAAAAGATTTGATATGAACCAGGAAAAATTCGAGGAATTATTCCAGTTAATAATGAGTAAGGTAGAGAACTATGCCGAATAAATCTTTTATTAAGGATTTAAATGTGAAATACAGCATAGTTTTTCGGGATATTAAATATCCTAGACTAGAACTTAAAACTGGTAATCTCATTATAATAGTTCCTCGAGGATATAAAAATCCAGAAAAACTCATTGAAGAACATGAAGAATGGATTCAAAAAAAAATAAAGGTAATAAATGAGTCTAAAGAAAGATCCAAAGGGAAAAAATTAAATTATGAGCGAAGTGAAGAAGATTTAAGGAAAATGATACACGAAAATGTAGATAGATACTCTATAAAGCTAAATGTAGAGCCTAATCGAATTATATTGAGGAATATGAAGTCAAAATGGGGAAGTTGTAGCTCCAAGAAGAATTTGAACTTCAATAAACTCCTTAAATTCCTGCCGTGGGAACTAATTGAATATGTGATATTCCATGAGATGACTCACATGGTTGAGAATAAACATAATAAAAACTTTTGGAGGATAATTTCAACAAGATTCAATGATTACAAACAAAAAGAAAATGATTTGATGGATTATTGGTTTTTAATTCAATCTGAATTGATGCTGGATTAATGAAGAGGGGGATATCGTGGCAGATGATAATACTAAATCTAAAGACGAAGATTTCGCTATTGATGATATCGAATTATTGAAAGATTCTGTTCATTTTGGAATAATCACGGCCCTACCTGAGGAATTGGCCGCTATGGAAGCAATGCTTGAAAATCCTAGACAAATTTTTATGCCAGGATCAGGTGCTGGTAGGCATTATTGCTTGGGAAAGATACCATCGAGTAATGGAAGCGCTCATCTAGTGGTGTTAACCCTTAGTAAAGTCGGAAATAATATGGCGGCGAATCGGGCTACTCTCTTACTTCAGCACTTTCCGAACGTAAAATCAATCATTATGGTCGGTATTGCTGGTGGTATACCAAATCCTACTAAAGTTGATGAACACGTTCGTTTAGGAGACATAGTTATTTCAGATGAAAAGGGGGTTGTTCAATATGATTTTGATAAGGAGACTGTAGACTCAGTTGAACACAGACATTCACCGCGTCCTCCAAGCGCAGAATTATTAGAAGCTGTTTTGTATCTTGAAAAAGATACAATTGCTGGAAAACGTCCTTGGATCAAATATATAGATCATGGTCTCGAAAAGTTAAGTTCAAGGCGCCCTCCTGAAGAAGAAGACATTTTAGTCTCATCTGATGATCCTAACATACAAATAGAACATCCTGCAGATGCTGAAAGAATAAAAAATGAGCCAAGAATATTTTCAGGAACGATAGCTGCTGCAAATAAACTTTTGAAGAATCCTGTGAAAAGAGACTATTTACGTGAAACATTTAGTGTTAAAGCAGTAGAAATGGAAAGTTCTGGAATAGCAGATGCCACATGGGGTCGTGGCATAGGTTATTTGAGTGTGAGGGGCATATGTGATTATTGTGACTCAAAGAAAGGGAATATTTGGCAAAAATATGCCGCAGTTATCGCTGCAGCGTATACTAAGGCCCTTCTTGAAAGTATGCCAAGTGATGAGCCTACAACAAAATGCACATCTGGCTCAATGGGTATTTTCAATGAAATGAAATCAACATTAACATCAATTGACGAAAAAGTTAGCACATTGAATACTGAGCCAATTAAAGTCTCTGATGCTATTTCGTCGATTTATAAACGAGATTTGAAAAATGCAGAAAATTTATTAAACCAGAATAAGCCGGAAGAGGCTTTTGATTTCTTAAATCGATTTAAGGATGATGTTTGGTCTAATGCCCCTGACGATGTTAAATACGAAATTTTAAGATTTATGGCATCTGCTAAATTGAAGTTACTCCAAAACTATGAATCAGGTAGTTTACTTATTGAAGCTTTTCAATATAATCCTAATGATGAAAAGGCCATCTATAATAGGGCCCTTGGCCATTTATTAAGAGATGAACCAGAGGATGCAAAAAGTTGTGTAGATAAAGTTTTAGAAAAAAATCCTGCACATAACAATGCTTATGCAATATTAATTCATTTGTCTTCTGATACTGAGGATTTAGAAGATATAATCCTTAAAATACCTAAAGCCGAAAGAAATACTTTAGAAGTTGCTTTTGCAATGGGTACAGTGGCAAGAAAGCGAAATAACTTTTCAAAAGCCAAAGAGTGGTATAAAATTGCATATGATTGCGATGATAATGATTCTCCTGATATTAAAGCAAATCTAGCTGAATCCATGTTATCGGAACTCTTTAGTGAATATCCTGTTCCACATATTAGTATAATCGAAGATGAAAAAAGAGAAATCTTAGAAAAAATTGCTGAAATGCTTACAGAGGTATGGAATA
>JAAYUP010000012.1 GCA_012517635.1 Candidatus Atribacter alterifermentans | reverse complement strand
AGATTCAAGCCGAATTTATATGTGGGCTCATAGTAACGGAGGACAGATTGCTTTATCAGTTTTAGAGATTTCGCAGGCAAAAATTCCGACAACTTTGTGGGCGCCAGTATCTAAACCTTTTCCTTATTCTATTCTTTATTATACTGACGAGTTTGACGATTATTGTAAAGCTTTACTTTTGGAGCTTGCCAAATTGGAACAGGATTATGACGTAAATAATTTTTCAATCAGTGAATATGTGGATAGAATTAAAGCACCAATTGCCATTCGTCAAGGCACTGCTGATATAGAAGTCCCTTTGCAATGGTCAGATGAGCTGGTGCAAAACCTTAAAGATCATAAAATCGAAGTGGAATATAATGTTTATCCGGCAGCTGATCATAATATGCTTGGCAGTTGGGAAAAAGCGATAGAAAGAGATATTAGATTTTTTAATAACGGTGGAAAAGTTGAAGAATAAAGTTATTTTGCTTCTTGTTATCTTTCTTCAAACCTTTTATTCTGTTTAGAAAATAAAAATAATTTGTTTTGCTATGTCTCTATTTGGCTCAGAATCAAAAATTTTAACTCCAGATAGAAATTTATCCTTACCAAGTTTAGAGAAAAGCTGTGTATTTGTTTCCGGCAACGGAAACAATGGCAAAGTGGAAGTTTGGCAACGTCATGGAATTACCGTAGCTCCAATGCCTGTTGACTATAATGAACGTTTAATTCAAGATTTTTTATTGGTTCAAAATGGAAAAAGATTAAGGCCTATTACTCACGAAAGATCCATTGTTCAGGCTAATATGCTTGAGACTTGCCAGGCAGTTAGATATTTGGCAGAGTCTAAAGGAGTGTTTACTGCAGATACAGTTTTAAAAAAAAGTTTAGAAAGCGGTGATATTTCTAGCTTAAATAAAATTTTTGTAACCAGAGATATGTTAATTTGGATTCCTGATGATAAAGGTGGAGGTGAAATATTTTTTAAGCCTCAGAGTGAAGAAGAAGCTAGTTATATGATCTCTAAAGCTTTAGGCCAAACAGTATTTATGTTTCAAGCGACTGCAGCCACAATGATAGGCAATGATGGTAAGCCAATAATCGAATCTGTGATGACAGCTCATATTATTAAACCTGATGATTTTAAGTCTCAAAAAAATCTTATGACTATCGACCGAATGGTGACCGAATTGGGAGCTATGAGTATAAAAGTGTGTGGAGCCTTACCTTATTCAGAAGAAATAAATCCTACCATGTTTTTGAGGCAAGCTTTAGATACAGTATTGCAATCGATATTTAGGGGTGTACCAGATCGAAAAGTAATAGAAACGGCTGTTAGTCAACTGACGCAAAAATTCAGACACAATGGTGGGGTAAGTGATTCTTATTCTCGTCAAATATTAGCCGAAGTTTTACAGACTCATAATTTAATGACAAGTTAAGGCTTGCTTATTTGCAAAAGATTTTGTAATTTATTATTAACTTTATGAAAAAAAATCAAGGCATTCTCATTTCATTTGAAGGCGGAGAAGGAGTAGGAAAGACAGTTCAAATCAAGCAGTTAGCTGATGTTTTAAAAACTAAAGGTTATGATGTAGTGATTACCCGTGAGCCAGGAGGAACAGTGATTTCCGAACAGATTCGTGAAGTAATTTTATCCACCAAAAACATTGGCATGGCTTTTACCACTGAGGTTTTACTTTTTCAGGCAGCTCGTGCTCAAATTTACCGCGAATTGATTTTACCTTCCCTTAAAGCTGGCAAAGTGGTTTTGTGTGATCGAACTCGCGATTCTAGTGTGGTTTATCAGGGGATTGTCCGCGGTTTTGGCAAAAAATTAATTGAACAGCTTAATGATATTTCAACCAAAAATACATATCCCAACCTAACTATTTTACTTGATGTACCAGTAGAAATTGGGCTTTCGCGCCGTCATAATTGCGAGAAAGTCAACAGACTTGATTTAGAGCAGAAAGATTTTCATGAAAAGGTGCGTAAAGGTTATTTGAAACTAGCCGAAAAAAATGATCATAAGAGATGGTTGGTAATTGATGGCTCAAAAAGTATTGAAGAAGTTCATGAAGAGATTTTGGAAAAGATAAAAGCAAACAAGATTTTCCAATAAGTATGTGACCTATACAATAATTTGACAGACTAGTCAAGCGATTATATAATCTCGATTAACAATCTTATAATAGTTTTTAACCTACCACAAAAAATATACAAATGGGATATAAAGAATATTTTGGTGAAAAAGAAGATTATCTTTTTATTAGTCCAGAATTAGAATCAAAATATAATCAAGCTTATAATATTATTAAAGTTTATTTTAATAAACCGTATAGATTTATTGTTTCACCTTATGAAAATATTTGTGATGATTTATTTTGTGCATTCTTAAAACAACAACTTGGTGAGTTGCCTGACCAAGAATCAGTCAGTATTTTAGTTGCTTGTGCTTATTTTGAAGAAATTAATCCTTCTACTCCCCAGAGAGTTTCCAGTGCAGCTGAGTTGTTAAATTCTTATGATCCCAATCTGGAAACTATGATTGATGTTTTTGGTTTTATAAATAAAGATTACTTTAAAGAGGGAGAAAAAGAAGGAGGAGAAATACATAATTTATCTGGTGTTGTGAATCATACAACAGTGCTATTGCAAATTGCTGAAGAAATGTATAAAGGTCGATTAGGATCAAGGGATACTATCCCTGTTATTGCAAATATTAGTCAAAGAGTTTTAACTCCTTTAGTTGGTCTTTGTCAACAACACCCAGATATTGTGAATAATACTGATTCTGGTCAAGATGCAACAAATCAAGCTATTAAAAAATTATCAGCTCAATATGAAGGATTTGTATCAGAAATTTTAAAACAACAACAGAATAATGTGACGCCTTCCCTTCTTGAACAATTATTAATTCCGAGTATTTATTTTGCAGACAGATCAGCTGAAACAACTAATCTTGGTGAATTGCTTTGTATTACTTCTAATGGTAAAGCTTTAATAGATTTAGTAAAAGAAAAGCCAGAGCTAAAAGAAATGATTGTTGATTTTATTTTGCGAGCAGATTTTACAAGTGTGGAATCTCTTACTGCCATTAATCATCTTTTGTATAAGTTGCCAGCTAGCGAAAAAGAAGGACCGATTATGAAAGCTGCTATTACTAAAGCTTTAGATCTCGAATTTAAATATTATTGTGAAAATAAAAAAGATTCAAATCGGGGCTGGGAAGGAGAAGAAGGACAGAAGAAAAAAGCTGAGCTTAAAGAATTACTGAAAGGAATTTGGAAGAGAGTTACTTATAGTTTTGTAGGGCTTAAAATTCCAATTGACGAAGAAATGATCTGTAAACTAGCTGTATTAGAGAGTTTAGATTGGTATGCAAAAACATTTAAAGGTAAACCCGAGATCGATGAGGGTCAACATCAAGGATTTGCTCATGAGATCTTACAAGCTTCAGATGATGTCCAGAAATTATTAATAAAAATGATAGAAGACTTTGATGGATTTTTATGGTATTTAATTGGTGACAAACTTTATACAGAGAAGAGAGATTATTTTGTACATGAATTGTATTTACTTTTAAAAACTTATAACCCAGATTTATTACAAGCACAAGTTAATGGTGTTAAATTGGGAGTTGGATTGCTTATGGAATCTTATCCTATTATTAATCGAGATTCGCTGAGCAGTAATGTAATTAGTAAATATCCTATAGTTACCGACCTTCTTGGGTTTTTTGATAATGATATATCAAAATTACTAGAGTATCTTGATGGACTTGGTCATGATAATTTTAGAAATATGACCGCAATACTCATTAAAGGTTGGGCTATTGATAGAAATGACCCTGAATATAGGAAGTTCATAAATGAAAAATGGGAAAAAGGATTTACTGATGTAAACAAACAAGGATATATACATGATGTTTTTGTAGAAAATCGAAGTCAAATAAGTGATTTAATACGTTGGCTTGAACTTTTAGCTCCAAAGGGTGATTATTTATCAAGCGAAACTATGAAGACATACGGCTTGTGGTTGGCTGATTTAGTTTACCAAATTTCAACAAAAGACAATTATGATAGTGAGAGGAAAAAGGAATTATTAAAAAAAGATTCTATTTTTGAGTCT
>JAAYUP010000121.1 GCA_012517635.1 Candidatus Atribacter alterifermentans | reverse complement strand
TGAAAATAGTCTCCCTCACCCTAACCCCCTCCCACGAAGGGGCGAGGGAAAAAATAATTAAAAAGAATGAATGAGTTCCTTCTCCCTTGATGGGAGAAGGTGAGGATGAGGGTGGTTTTTAAACTGATCACGGTTCACACTTCACGGTTCACGGTATTTTCAGGATAGTGATGTTCCCCCTTTACCATGTTTCTCCAACTAAGGGGAGAAAAAAATAGGATAAAAATTCAATAAAGTACGCTTTTTACTTTTTTAAAGATTATAAAAATTGAAGGATAAAATTATGCCAAAAATAAAAATTAACCAGTTTGACAGAGAGCTCGAAGCTAAATCTGGTGAAAATATATTAGAAGTACTTCAAAGAGAAGGAATTGATATCAATGCCTACTGTGGTGGATTTGGATATTGTGGAAAGTGCCTGATAAAAATTTTAAAAGGAAATGCCGCTCAACCCACCGCACAAGAAATAAAGCATTTAAAAGAAAAAATATCTCAAGGATTTCGTTTGGCATGTCAAGCTCAAATCATTGAGGATATTGAAATTGATATTCAAGACTCAATAACCCATAAAGTTGAGGTTTTAGCAGAATCGGGCGAAGCTTTTTTAGAAGAGCTACCAGTACAAAAAATCAATATTCATGTCGAAAAGCCGTCATTAAATCAATCTTTATCTCTTGAAGAGATTGTAGAGAAACAATTACCGACATCACGTTTTGTTAGAAATTGGACGATTCAGGCTCTTCAGGAATTATCTCGCATTGAAAATCAAGATGAAAAGAGATTTGAAATAGGTTTTGATGAAAAAAAGATTTATTGGTTGAGCTCGAATGTTAAAAAAGTTTCTTTTTTAGGAATTGCCTTTGATATTGGAACAACGACTTTAGCTTGTGAACTTCTTGACCTTGAAACAGGATCAACTCTTTATCGAGCAGGGGCTTTAAACCGTCAAGCAAGTTTTGGAGCTGATGTGTTATCTCGACTAAGAGCAATCCAAGATAACCAGGGTGCTCTCTCTAATCTTCAAGAATTATTGTTATCTTCAATGAATGATTTGATACAGGAAGCCTGCCAGAAGACTGGGAATGATCCAAACCGAATATTATCAGTTACGGTAGCGGGAAATACAATAATGGAACACATCTTTTTAGGAATATCTCCTATCTCGATAGGAACCGCTCCTTTTACTCCGGTTTTTTGTCGATCTTATCAAACCAATGCTCAGAGACTCCATTTAGTTGTGCATCCTGAGGCTCAAGTTTATATTTTTCCTTCCGTTGCTGGATATGTTGGAGGAGATATTGTTGCTGGTATAGGTGCTCATGACCTTGAAAATAATAATTCAACTCTGCTCTATGTTGACATCGGTACCAATGGAGAAATTGTCCTTTCTGACCAAGGTAGGATTTATTGTTGCGGAACAGCAGCAGGTCCGGCATTTGAAGGAGCTCAAATTAAGCACGGTACCCGTGCTACTTTGGGAGCAATTCACCAAGTAGAAATTGAGAATGCTGATTTAAAAATATATACCATTGGAGATGTGGCTCCAAGAGGTGTTTGTGGAACAGGGCTTATTGATATCTTGGCTTGTTTAATTAAGGGAGGTTCCATTTCATCAAATGGAAGATTACAAAAAGACGATCATTTGTTATCTTCTCGAATACAGGAAGAAGGGAAAAGCCATTATTTTGTTTTAAGTCATGAACCACAAATTATCGTAACCCAAGAAGATATTTCTCAACTTCAATTAGCCAAGGCTGCCCTCCAAGCGGGAAGGAAAGTTTTACTCCACCAGGCGAATCGGGCCGAATCAGATATTAACCAAGTCATATTAGCAGGAGCTTTTGGAAGTTTTATAAATCCTGAGAGCGCAATGACTGTGGGTATTATTCCGAGGGTGGAAACAGTATTATCGGTTGGTAATGCTTCTTTATTCGGAGCCAAGAAAGCCTTACTTTCGAAAGGTTTTCGAGAAAAAGTTGAAAAATTAGCCAAAAAAGCACAATATATTGAATTATCAGCCCGTAGTGATTTTCAAGAATATTTTTATGAAGCCCTCATTTTTGAGAAAAATTAAATTCGATTTTATCCCAACTTTTTCTTTTTTTAAAGTTGGAATTAAAATATAAATATCATAAGCAGCAGATTATAAATTTTTGTGTTCATTGATAGGAGGATTTTAATAATGGCCGTAGTAAAGTCATTTAATGGATTTCATTATTCACTTGATCTTTTAAAAAATAAGTCTTTTGAACGCTTAGTAGCGCCCCCTTATGACATCATCAGCGAAAAAGACAAAAAGAGATTAACAGAAGATCCGGATAATATCGTTCATATAACTTTGGGGAAAAATGAAAAAGGATATGATGAAGCTGCACAACTTCTTAAAACCTGGATCCAACAAGGTAAAATTCAAAGAGATCCCTCACCCTGTTTATATATTTATGAACAAGAATATACCATCAACTCACAACCAGAAAGGAAAAAACGTACTGGATTTGTTGGCTTGGTTCGGCTTGAAGAGTTTGATAAAAAAATCATTATGCCACATGAGAAAACTATGCCAAAATATTCTTTAGACCGTTTGGAATTATTACGAGCTACCAATGCCAATTTAGAGCAAATCTTTGGACTTTATAACGATTCTACTGGTCGTATCGACACACTATTAGAAGAGAACAAAACATCTGAAAACTTTCTTTTCCATTTTGAGGATTGGCAGAGAACTCTCCATACCATTTGGAGACTTTCTGATCAGAAAGCTATAAACCAAATACGTCTTTTTATGAACCCCCGAACCATAATTATTGCTGATGGGCATCACCGTTATGAAACAAGTTTAATGTATCGTCAAGAGATAAGAGAAAAACTAGGCGATCCGATGGAACCAATACCTGCCGATTATGTTATGATGACTTTAATCAATATAAAAAATCCTGGCCTTCTTGCCTTACCAACCCATCGGCTCATTCATGGTCTTCCTGAAAACCAAGTGAAGGGATTTTTTGATAAAGCTAAAAAATACTTCGAAGTGAATATCTTTGCTAACGAGAAGGATTTTTATGAATATTACCAGTCATCTCCTTCAATGACTATTGGAGTTTATTCAAAGGTTGAAGAGATATGGGGAACAGTCACATTAAAAAGACCAGAAATTATGGATCAAATAATGGGAACCGAAAATGTTAATCGGTACATCGATACCTGCATTCTTCATGAACTCATTATGAAAAAATTGTTAGGAATTGATGAAGAAATGCAAAAGAATAAAGATTACGTTGATTATTTGCGGGGAACCAAGGATGTTGTTCAGGTTGCAAAAGAGGAAAATAAGTATCAAGTCGTATTCATTATGAAACCAACTCCCTTAGATGACGTTGAAAAGTCGGTTCTTCATTCTCAAAGAATGCCTCAAAAGTCGACTTATTTTTATCCAAAAGTTTGGAGTGGTTTAGTCATTCGATTATTGGAGGATGAATGATAAAAATTATGAATCAAAGGAAAGTGCTATTCCAAATTGCTCTGGATATACTCACTAAGCAGGAAGTTAGGGCATTGTTAACACCTGAAATACTCAATACGGTCGATATTGTTGAAATAGGTACACCGCTCATTATCCGATACGGCTTATCAATAGTTGAGCAAATTAAAGATTGGACAAAGGGTAATAAGGTCCTTTTTGCTGATACAAAAATTGCTGATGCTGGCCGTTGGGAAACAAATGAGGCAATATCGGCAGGTGCTAATATGGTTTCAGTTTTAGCCGGAGCTTCTTTTGATACCTTAGAAGAAGTTCGTGATACCACTCAATTCAACCAAGCTAAAATGGTGATTGATATCATCGATCTCTCTTTGTCCGATGAGAGTAAAATAAAATTCATTAATACTTTAAAGCCAGATTATTTGTGTATCCACTTAGCGACTGATGTAATAAAGAAAGGCGGTTCTTTTTTGGAGTTTTCCAGTCAGTTTTCTAATGTTTTTTCTCGACAATTACCTCTTATGGCAGCGGGGGGTATTCATTCCCAAAATCTAATGGAAATTTTAACTCATATTCAACCAGCTATTGTTGTGGCAGGATCTTCAATAACAAAAGCCTCTGATCCTGAGCTCGAAGCCCAGAATATGAGGAGGATTATAGATGAAACAATCCTTTACTGAATCAGTACAGCAGGTGATAAATGAAGCTCATTCCTTACTTGATACCTTGAATCTAGAGGAAGTGTCTGAGTGGTTATATGCTCTAAGTTCGATATGGACTAAACGCCGAATCTTTTTTTGGGCTCGAGGGAGAAGTTTTTTAATCCTCCGTGGCTTTGCGATGAGATTAATGCATATGGGTTACCAGATTCACATTGTTGGAGAGGTTGATTGCCCTTCTATCGAAAAAGACGATGTATTGGTGGTTGCCTCTGGTTCGGGTTCTACTGGATCAATCCTTTTATTTGCCGAAAAGGCTAAAAAAATAGGCGCTTCGGTTGCAGCAATTATAGGAAAACCGGAAACACCACTTCATACTTTATGTAATTTGGTGGTTGAGTTTCATCCTGAAATGATCCCTGAGTCGCAGCAACTCAATGCAAATGGAGGCGGTACACGCTTTGAACATTCCTTAATGTTATTTTTTGATAGTTGTATTCTCAACTTAATTTATGACAAGCGTGGTCTTGTTTATCAAGAAATGATGAAACGACACGCTAATTTAGAATGATCATTTAAGAAGGAATTTACTCTTTACCTCATGATTTTAAACCAAATACAATTTTATCCCCATGTTTTTAATATATTTTTGATACTCTTCAGAAATACCAGTATCTGTAATAATAATGTCAAAATTACTTAAGTCAGCAAAGTGAGAAATGCGAATTTTTCCAAATTTCGTTGAGTCAGTTAATAGAATTTTTGTGTCAGAATATTCTATAGCAGCTTTTTTTGTGTTGACCTCATAGGTGGTGGCACAGGTTACACCTAATTTATCATCAACCCCT
>JAAYUP010000120.1 GCA_012517635.1 Candidatus Atribacter alterifermentans | reverse complement strand
GGTGTAAGCGCCGGATTCTTCAAAAAAGACATCCTGAGCTCCCAATCGAATATGAGAATTTTGAATCTCACCATTTACCGTTTCTAAAACCGTAAAAGGTGGAGCGACCATAATATCGACAGACGAAAAAAGCCGGGTTTGCTCAACAATTCCTCTTATGAGCTCAAAGGCTTCCTGGCGATACATATTCATTTTCCAGTTGGCTGCTATGAGAAACTTACGCAAAATAAACCACCTTATAATTAAAAAACAAAATAATTCCGAATACCTGGATCAGGATTGGGAATAATGACTTCTTTACAAAGAAGACCCTTTCCACTAATAACTTCAACTGCAGCATGAACAGCTGCTTCTACTTCATGGATGTCACCAATTATTTTTATGTAAGACTTACCTCCCATACCGGTCGCCAAACGAACTTCACTTACTAAAACACTGGCGGTTTTAGCTGCAACATCAGCCGCACTAATACTAGCGACTACCGAAAAAGATTCAATTACAGCTACAGCATCCCAGATTTCACATTCAACCGCTCCGGTTATGGCAGGAATGACCTGGGCATGGAGATTTGGGATAAAAAGCTCGTCAACAACATATCCTCCTCCTATCTCCTTCCCTCGAGATAGAGCCGCATCAACGGCTGCAACCTCTCCACTCACAATAACAACAAACTTCCCCGGACAAATGGTTTTGGCGTCAATAATTCGGATCGGCGCAGCCTTTACCATACCATCCAATGCTTGGAATCCCACGGCAATGCTGTTGAGTTCCAAAACTCCTAAAACAATAATTCCCATAATATTCAGTTCCCTCTATCCTTTTATGATGACTCTCTCATTATTAACTAAGGTTACCCGACCAGAAATACTAGCATGGACCCTGGCTCCAAGACTTCCAGAAGGAATCTCACCAATCAGAGCACCTTCTTCAACCAGGTCCCCTTCCTGAACAACTGGTATTGAGACATCACCTATATGCTGCTTCAGCGGAATCTCAACTCGCTTCGGATTCGTTTCTAAGCCAGTTTTGATTTCCAATCGATCATATTGCCGAATACGGAGTCTCTCTTTAACTCTTGAAACAGGGATCTTTCTATTAACAAGATCACTGACTCTACTTTGATTTTTCTTCAAGGTTAATTGTGGATGGTAGTTTGCTTCTGATAAACTCACTTTAATGAAATGGTTAACCATTCGAGGCGAAAGATCCATGGGACACGCAAAAACTTCACACAAACCACATTCACTACACAATAAAGCATTTTCTATCACTTCAGGTGGAATATCCAAACCTAAATTGATATTTCTCATGATTTTGTGAGGGTATAATTCATGTCCTAAAAGATATCTTGGGCACAATTCAGTGCAATAGGTACATTGGCAGCAAGCAGCTTTACTTTGTTTGACAACCCAGGACATTGGCATACTTTTCTTACGAACTAAAAAATGATCTTCGGGGAGTACAATCAACCCGGTCATGGTTTTGGTGATTGGAGTATTTAGGTCTTTTTCAATATATCCCATCATTGGTCCCCCCACGATGACCACCGGATTCTCAACTAATACCCCACCGCATTGAGAGATCACATCGTCTATTGACATTCCAATGTGTGCGATAACCACTGAAGGATCTCTCACTTCACCAATACAAGTTAAAGTTCGTCGGGTAACCGGTTTACCCATCATAGCGAAATGAATATTCCTAAGTGTCTCAACATTACTCACTACACATCCAACTGTTATCGGAAGCTGGCCTTGAGGAATAACCCTCCCAGTTACCATATAAACCAAAATTTGTTCATCACCGGCAGGGTAAAAATCATCAAGCAAAGCAAGAGATATGTTTTCTTGGTCTGCAATAAAAGACTTTACTCGCTCAACAATCTGAGTTTGCTTTTTTTTTAGGGCGATGATTCCTTTTTTAGCGCTAGTAGCTTGCAAAACAACTTTTAAACCCTGAATAACATCGTTTCCATGTTCACTTAATATATATTTATCATTAAATAAAAGGGGCTCACACTCGGTGCCATTAGCTATAACTATTTCTACTTGATTTCCAAGTTTGACATGAGTTGGGAAACCCGCTCCTCCTGCTCCAACAACACCCATTTGTTTAATGGTTTCAATCAAATCCATTATCGTATCATCCAATTTTATTTATTTTTCCGATATAAAAATTGATTATTCCTCTCAACTAAATCAACAATTCCTATAATCACGCAATCAACTGCTTTTTGATAGGTATCCTGGGTTTGACGAGCAGAGCTTCCTTGGGATAAAAGTACCATTTCATCATGCCCAGAACCAACCAAATCAATGGCCACATGGAACTCATTGAGCAAATCACCATTTGGCTGACAGGATTGGACTAAAAGGTATCTTTTCCCTTGTATCCCATCATTTTTTTGGGTACTTACTATCGTTCCGAGAACTATTCCAAAATTCATCTTTTCCTCTTTTTATTCTTCACTCTGATCTTTTTGATAGACATACGTCCCTCTTATTTCAATGGCATCTACTATTGCTACGATTGTTGCATCACTCGGTTTTCCTTCGGTTATTGCTGTCATCCGGGAACTACTTCCTGCAACATAGAACACAACTTCGCCAATTCCAGCCCCAACACTATCCATAGCGACTACGTAATCTCCGCTGCCTTGTAATGTTGTCGGATTAATCTTCTCTAAAAGCAAGAATTTTATACCTTCAATTTTGGGCTCTTTTCTTGTAGAAACAACATTCCCAATTACTTTCGCTAATATCATTTTTCAGCCTTTCAGAAAACAACTTTCGAAGAGCTCTTCACTTGACCTCTTCCTAAAGGAAGAACTTCATCAACATTGGCATGCGGACGAGGAATAATATGAACAGAAATCACTTCTCCAACCTTCTCAGAAGCAGACTGACCAGCATCAAGGGCAGCGCGAACAGCAG
>JAAYUP010000119.1 GCA_012517635.1 Candidatus Atribacter alterifermentans | reverse complement strand
GGTCTATCCTGAAAATACACGGGCATGATAAATCAAGCCCCTACAAAATATTTAAAATGTAGGGGCGCAATTTATTGCACCCGATTCATGGAGTGACCTGCCATGGCATATCGAATCTTGTTTTTCATATCCATCTGGTGTTACGAAATTGGCGTGAGTTTCTATTCAGTCAAAGCTTTCTCTTCAAAATGAAAAAGCAGACTAGAATAGCGAATTTTTCTTAAAAGGAATAAAAAAGATATTCATTTTTTGTAGTATCTGTTATAATGTTCCCTCGAGAATCATGAAGATTTTGATGAAGTGACCGGCTTTTAACTTCCAGTTCTTCTGTCAAGTTCCCTTTTTTGAATCTCAATAAAGAACGAATGGATCGTTATTTCAAACAGAATGTCCATTCCATTTTGGGAATAATGGTGGCATTTCATGTCCAATGGGTGTACCTCCTCAAATCGATGGATCGAATCTCAGCGGAGAAAATGTCAATGGGTGGTTTTGATCGCGATCTTTTCGATTTTAAAAAAGGAGGTCAATCCTTTGACCGAAAAAATAACTTTTCAACAATTTCCAATTCGTCAAGAAATTCTTTGTGCTTTAAAGAAGAAAAAATTCGATAATCCGAGTCCGGTTCAGATTCAAGTGATGAATGAAACCAATATTATGGACGAAGATCTCATTGTTCAAGCAAAAACCGGATCAGGAAAAACCTTGGCTTTCGGAATTCCTCTCCTCAATACCATTGAAATGATTCCAACCCAGCCAGTGATTTTAGTTTTATCTCCAACACGAGAATTAGCCATTCAAACAGCTCAGGAACTAAAATGGTTAGGGAGTGAGATGAATATAAAGGTAGCAACTTTGGTTGGTGGAATGGATATCGAAAATCAACGCCGAGAATTATTAACTGGACCCGCTTTGGTAGTTGGAACACCTGGACGAGTTTTAGACCATATTCGGAGAGGTCACTATCGTACTGAAGAAATCCAGACCATTGTTCTTGATGAAGGCGACCATATGTTAGATTTAGGATTTCGCGAAGAGTTGGAAGCAATTTTTGAATCACATGAAAAAGTTGACCGAATCTGGTTATTCTCAGCAACCATGCCGAAACAGGTTCGTGAACTCTCAAAAAATTATCTGACTCATCCCAAGTGGATCTCGTTAGATCAAGACCTTACTGCTCATCAAGATATTAAGCATCGGGTTTATCTTATTCCCTTTCATCATCGCTTAGAAAGTCTAGTGAATGTATTGCTTTGGGAAGCACCAGAAAAAGCATTAATCTTCTGTTCGACTCGCCAAGAAACCATTGAATGTGCTGCTTTTTTAACTGAAGCCGGGTTTTCAGCAAATGCTTTGCATGGAGAAATGACCCAAAGGGAAAGAAATTCTTCTCTCAATTCATTTCGAACCGGAATAACGACCTGTTTAGTGGCAACCGACGTTGCTGCTAGAGGTTTAGATATCGATATGGTAAGTCATGTTATTCAGCTGGGACTCCCCGGAGACTTGAATAATTATGTTCATCGAAGTGGACGGACTGGGAGAGCGGGTCGTTCGGGATTAAGCATCGCTTTGCTTTCCAATCGCGAAGCATCCCATTTTCGTCATATGTTTTCAAGAAGCTCGCTTAAAGTAGAATGGAAGCCGCTTCCCGATCAGGCAGATATCCAACTGAAAAATCAGCAACGGATTGAGTACAAACTCACCGATAGGAATATGGCGATAGAACCTCATATTCAGCAATGGGCGGAGAAACTGATAGCCAAAGAAGAACCGGTTGATTTGGTAGCAAAGCTTTTACAGTGGAATAGTAAGGGAAATAATCTGGGCTATTCTTTAAAGTTGTTTCTCGAGGGAGATAAACCAATCGAGCGAGAAAGAAAATCTCGTTTTCTTCAAGATAGAAAAAACTTTCAGAGAAAAAATCAGGAAAAGAAAGGCCATTCGGCTTTTTCCAAGGGAGGCACCATTCGTCTTTCAACAGGTACGACCAACGGATGGGAGGTAGGTAAACTGCTAGGAACCCTTTGTCGAATTTTAGGAATAAGCCGTCAAGAGATTGGGAATATTCGATTACGAGAAGACTATGCCAATGTCGAGCTTTCCCAGAAAGCATTACAATTATTTCAGGAAAAGAAACCTAAGTTTGTTGAAGAATATCTGATTAATCATATGAGTTCTACCAAACGTTCCTCGCCAATGAGAAGCTCAATTATTTCAAATTAGCCAATTCAATAATGGGTAATGAATGAAAAATGGTGTTATCCGGTGTGGGAGATTTTCCCGCGGGTGGATTTCATCTGAAACCAAGAGCGGCCCCATCCTCACGGCTTCGAAAAGCGAAGCCGTGAGGATCTCATCTGACACCGCAGGCGTCATCCTGAGCTCTCGCTTTTTGAGGGCGTGAGGATCTCATCTTTTAATTCTTTTTTGAAATGCTTTCTGAATGAAATCGACACATTTTTTGCCTCTCCCCTGGTGGGAGCGAATTAAGGTTAGGGAAACCTACAAATCTCTTCCAAGCTCGTTTTAAAAAACCAAACCTGGATCTGAATCTTAGGTTTCACCCGTATCTTGAATATCTCGCCTCAAGAAAAAAACTCTAATTTCTCTCAATGACGGTTTTCGATAGGTGTTTTCATCTTTACTTGGTACTTTGACATTTCATAAGAGCCTTCCAATTTATAACTATTTTCTTTTCAATTGTTTTAAGTCATTCAAAAACATCTTTTTATTAGTTTTAAAATGAACCATTCCTAAGATAAACATAATCATTCCAACCACAGGGTGGATCTGGGAAGCAGCATTCCATAACCCTGGATGATTCATAACCCCTAGTATAGCTAACCAAAGAATGATACCGGTAATAATCATAATAAAAATGAGAATAAGCATTCCCAAGGCAATTAAACCACGAATTTGCATAGTTGACTTGTTCATTATCTTTCCTCCTCTATTTACTTTGGATGAATGAAAAGAAAATAGCACCTTTTTTTAAAAAGAGAAAAATTTTATAATAAGAAAATTCTTTATTTTCACTATAATATAATGGAGAGAAAGGATGTGAGTAATTCCATCAGATAGTTTTTTATAAAGAATCTCCCCAAGAGGATAGGGAAACTTTCCAAAGAAAGTATTTTCCCATCAAGCTGAAATATAAATTAAATCGGAGGGAAAGCAGTGAATCAGTATATTTTAGTACTTGATTGTGGCGCAACAACGCTTCGGGTAGTTGCAGTTGGAATGAGGGGAGAGATATTGGCAATCTCGTCCTTACCCAATGTTCCCCGGTTGCAAAGTGGATGTGAAGAATGTCTCGTTTGGGATTTAGATGAAATATGGAATAAGTTTTTGCAAGTTATTCCAAAGGTGAGGTCTCAAATTGATGGAAAGGTAGCAGCAGTCACTGTTACCACCTTTGGAGCTGATGGAACCACGGTAAAAAAGGATGGAACATTGACTTATCCGGTTATATCTTGGCAATGTTCCCGAACAACTGGATGGGCTAAAAAGATTGCAACCTTAATATCTCCACGGGAGATTTTCCGACTCACCGGTTATCAGATCATACCCTTTAATACCATTATCAAATTATTATGGATGAGGGAAAACGCTCCAGAAGCATTAGATGAAGCTGATACCTATATGATGATGCCGGGATTGCTAAGCTATAAGCTCTGCGGAGAAATGTCTTTTGATTATCCCTCGGCTTCAACAACCATGATGATTGACATCCGTACTAAAAAATGGTCAGAGCGTTTATTGTCATTGGTTGGATTAGATGAAACATTTTTCCCACCATTTTTTCCAAGTGGGGGGATGATCGGTCAAGTAACAGCAAAAGTCCATTCAGAAACCGGGATTCCCATTGGAACTCCAGTTATAGCTGCGGGTCATGATACTCAATTTGCTTTAATTGGGTCAATGGCTGACCAAAGTGAGATGGTTTTGAGTTCTGGAACCTGGGAAATTGCCGCTATACGGATTCCAGAATATCATGACTCAGAAAGGGCCTTTGAAACTGGCATTATGACCGAATTTGATGCTGTTGATGGTCTTTGGAATCCTCAAATGCTGATGATGGCAGGTGGTGTGGTGGAGTGGATTCGGCGGAATTTTTTTGCTGATATTAAAGATCGATCGGACATCTATTCACTGATGATTGATGCTGCCAGGGAGATTGAGCCTGGGAGTGGGGGAGTTATCGTGATTCCCTCCTTTATGCCTTCCGGTCCGAATAAACCTTATGATACCCAGGGAACGATTTTAGGATTAGGATTAACTACCGATCGTTCACAGGTGTATCGTGCTGCTCTGGAAGGATTATCCTTTCAACTTAAGCAAGCGGTAAAGGCACTTTATGAAACCTTTAACTTTGAGCCAACGGCAGTAAGGGTGGTTGGGGGAGGTTCAAAAAACGACCTATGGAATCAAATACGATCGGATGTTTTGGGGCTACCGGTTATTACGACTTCCTGTGAAGAAGGGACAGTCTTAGGAGCAGCCCTATTTGCTATGGTCGGTTCCGGTATAGTTCGATCCTTAGAAGAAGCGAAAAAAATGGTTGAAATATCCACTCGAGTATGGGAACCTTCTGAAAATTGGCCCCATTATCAAAAGTTATATGAAGAGTATGAAAAGCTTCCTCTTTTCTTAGCTTCTCATTATCGAAATAAAATTTGAATCTCTTGACAATTACTCACATCGAGTTAGAATAAATCATTGAGAAAATACTTCTTCAGGGGAGGGTAAGGGAGGAATTCCCAATTCCCGACCGGCGGTGATGGTTTATCCTAAGCCCGCGAGCCCGATTTGGGTTGATCCGGTGAAAATCTGGAGCCGACGGTATAGTCCGGATGGGAGAAGAAGTCTATAATAAGCCCTTAAGCCCTGAAGGCGCAATGCTTTCAGGGCTTTTTTATCTCTGGAGAAAGATCATTCAAGGAGGCTTCTTAATATGAAGTGTCGAAATTTAGTTTATACTTGGGCATTTTCTGCTCTTTCCATTATTTTGAGTTATTTAATTCACTTTCCTCTTATACCCTCAGCACCCTTTTTACTGTATGATCCCGGTGATGTGCCCATATTGATTATGAGCCTTAAATTCAGTCCAGGAATTGGGGTGATCATGACAGCCATTGTATCGGTTCTGTTTGCAGTATTAACCGGACAGGGAGGCCCCTGGGGGATGTTGATGCATTTTATAGCTACTGGTGTATACGTTTTAATTGCTAGTTTAATTTATCGAAGGCAGAAGAATTTCTCGTCAGCAATAACGGGTCTGATTGGAGCTCCTTTGGTGATGACGGGGGTTATGGTGATAGCCAATCTTTTGGTTACACCTCTGTACTTAGGAGTGACTCGAGAAATGGTTATCGGCATGCTACTTCCTGCTATTATACCCTTTAACCTTCTTAAGGGTGCTATGAATGGAATTATTACTCTCTTACTCTATAAAAAAGTGAGCAACTTTCTTGAGGTAGGCGATCGGTGTATTTCAAAACCCAATGCTGTCAGATAATAGACCCTCATGCTGCTATGCAGCACCAGATGAAGATGAAAACCCAAGATTCGACATGCCATGGTAGGTCGCTATATTAATCGGGCGCGATAAAGGCTGAGGGGGACGAGGGGGAGAGGGGGTGAATGAAAAAAGAATTAAAGGGCAAAAGAAAAAATTACAAGATGAAATCCTCACGCCCTCAAAAAGCGAGGGCTCAGGATGACGCCTTTTTTAAAAATTTTTGGTAGGGGCTTGATTTATCATGCCCATGGGTTTTCAGGAAAGAATTATGTTTTTATGATTGAATATTTTCGAGGGTTAATAAACGTAATTTCCACTCAAAACCATAACCGAATCCTCTTAAAGAACTTTTGCCGACGACTCGGTGACAGGGGATAATCAAAGGAATGGGATTACGATGTAAGGCTTGGCCAACGGCCCGATAAGCTCTTTTTCGTGAGGAGAGTTGTGCAACCTGTTGGTAGGTTTTTACTTCTCCCCAGGGTATATTTTTGGTGATATTTAATATCTGGCGGGTGTAATCGGGAAATTGACCAATAGTAATTGGTTCGGGAAAACCAACTTTTTCCCCGGAAAAATAGGCGTTGACCTTATCAGAAAAAACTGGCCAAGGTAATTTGGTTTCAAGTTTGAAGGAATCATGTTGGGGAAGATGATAGGATTGGAGATAGTGGAAAGCCTTTTCGGGGGATGGTTGAGGAAGAACAAATGCAGCCAGCAAGTCATTTTGCCAGCCGACAATCGCCGTACCTAATAGTGTGGTAAGAAAGGAATAAAAAAAAGGATTTGATTTTCGCAAAGAGACACGACCTTTCTATTCACTTCCTAAAAATTGGTTTCTAAAAAACCTATTTTTAACGATTTTTCGTAAAAAAGTGACGATGACCTCTTTACAAGATTGAAAATTATCGTATAATTCTATGTTATATTATAAATAATATCGTAAAAATCCGAAGAAGGGAACAAGTAGTTTCATCTTCCAAACAATAGAGAGCCGGGAGAAGAGCTGGAAACCTGGTGTTTGCGATGAAGCGAATGGGGCCTGGAGGAGTGAAGCTGGTCGAAGAAGGAGAAAACAGCTTCATCGCATTCTGCGTTAAAAGTCTAAAGCTGGAGCCTCTTGCTCAATGAGGGTGGTACCGCGGGTCATTCATCCCTCCCGTCCCTGTGTCGGGAGGGATTTTTTTTTAAAAAAAGGAGGTAAGGTATGAGAAAGATTCTTTTTTTATTTTTCTTGGTTTTATTGACAATTGGTTTGGTTCTACCAGCAATAGCTGCTGAACCGATAAAGATTGGGATCATGCAGATTGTTGACCATCCGGCTTTAAATGCAACCCGAGATGGTGTAAGAGATGTCCTTCAAGAAGTCTATGGATATGTTCCCGATCAAGACATTATCTACGATATTCAATCGGCTCAAGGTGATGTTGCTACTGCCAATACCATAGCACGTAAATTTGTATCCGATCAGGTTGATGTTATTGTTTCAATTGCAACTCCAACTTCCCAGGCAGCAGCTAATGCCACTAAATAAATCCCAATTGTTTTCTCTGCGGTAACTGATCCGGTTAGTGCAGGTTTGGTTAAGGATTTACAGCAACCAGGTGGAAATGTTACTGGTGTATCTGATATGACACCGGTAGACCGACAGGTCGAAATGTTAAAATATGTATTCCCTCAAGCTAAAAATTTAGGAACTGTTTATAACGCTGGTGAGGTTAATTCGCTTGTAACCAACGACTTAGCAAAAATTGCTTGTGAAAAAAATGGTCTGTCGCTTATTGAAGCTACCGTTTCCACATCGGCAGATGTGGCTATTGACACCCAATCCCTGGTTGGCAAGGTCGATGCAATTTATGTTTCTACCGATAATACTGTAGTGAGCGCCTTGGAAACGGTAATCAAGGTATGCCAAGATAAAAAAATACCGTTAATCTTAGCTGATCCTACGACCTTGGAAAAGGGAGCAACTTTGGCTTTGGGCTTTGATTATTATTTACATGGTCGTCAAACTGGCGACATGGTCGCTCGGATTTTAAAAGGAGAAAAACCAGCGGATATCCCGGTAGAATTTGCTAATAAATTGGTTTTAATGGTTAACAGTAAAAACTTAGAAATACTAGGTGTTCAAGTCGTTGAATTTAAAGCCCTTTTAGAAAAATATGTTGAAGACATGAGATCACAGAACGTTGAGGTCACTTTAGAAATTAAATAAAAAAGTATTTCACTTTAGCCCCATGTTGAAATTAACATGGGGCTAAAAACAACATTTTCTAAGAAGATGCAATCTTGAAATGACCAAAAGCAGGTGAAGTGATTGTACGACTATTTCATTTTTAGTGTTCAGGAGGGATTGCTATACGGCATTCTTGCTTTAGGTGTGTATATAACATTTCGTTGTTTGAATTTTCCTGATCTAACCGTTGATGGAAGTTTCCCGTTGGGAGCAGCAGTTTTTGCTTCATTAGTTTATCGAGGATTTGGCCCGATTGAAAGTATGATCGCTGCATTTATTGCGGGGGCTTTAGCTGGCTTGTTTACTGGGGCGTTGCATACTTTTTCGAAAATTCCAGCTCTTTTATCAGGAATTCTTACTATGACCTGTTTATACTCCATTAATTTAAGGATTATGGGACGACCTAATATATCACTTTCTGAAAATCTTGGACATCGAACGATTTTTACCATGCTAAGGGACTCCCTTAACGGTATTCCAGAAGGCTATCTTCGTCTCTTTTTTTTAATTGGTCTTATTATTTTTATTAAATTGTTATTAGATCTTTTTTTACAAACCGAAATTGGGTTAGCTATCCGGGCAACTGGTGATAATGAAACTTTGGTTGAGGCACAAGGGGTTAATCCTGACCGTATCAAGTTGGTGGGAATTTCTCTGTCTAATGCTTTAGTAGCATTCTCTGGTGCGATGTTTGCTCAATATCAGGGTTTTGTTGATATCAATATGGGGATCGGTATGGTAGTTTTAGGTCTGGCCTCGGTGATCGTTGGAGAAGTTCTTTTACGAGGAAGAATCATATTGGTTATAACCCTTCAGGTTATTATTGGAGCGGTTGTTTATCGATTAGCTACTGCAATTGCCTTAAACTATGGGTACAGTATTGGGTTTAAACCTTATGATTTGAAGTTGTTTACCGGTCTTTTAGTTATTATTATTCTCTCTTTTCCGGTCATAAAAGAGAAGTTGAGGAGAGTGAAATAGTGTTACAACTTGAACATATTGATAAAGTTTTTTTTAGAAATACACCTGATGAACGATGGGCTTTGAGAAACCTTTCCTGTATTGTTCAACCTGATGAGTTTGTTACTATTGTTGGGAGTAATGGTGCCGGAAAGACAACTTTGTTGAATATTATCAGCGGAAACCATTTTCCCGACCGAGGAAGAGTGATTATTGAAGATCAAGATGTAACATCCCTTCCAGCTTTTCGCCGAGCTCGTTTTATAGGCAGAGTTTTTCAAAATACCACACAGGGGACAGCAGCATCATTGACTATTGAAGAAAATTTTGCCATTGCCTATGCCAAGGGAAGGACTCGAGGGCTCCATTTAGCAATTTCTGAACATTTGAGAAGAAAAATTCTTGAGAAATTAACCGTAGTTGGGTTAGGATTAGAAAACCGCCTTCGGGATCGAGTAGGACTTTTATCTGGTGGTCAACGACAAGCCTTGACATTGCTCATGGCAACTATTGGGAATCCTAAAATATTACTTTTAGATGAGCACACCGCCAACCTTGATCCGAAAACTGCTGAAAAAATCATGAATTTAACCAATATTCTTATTCGGGATGATCATCTAACCGCATTTATGATTACTCATGACTTGGGAGATGCTCTTAACTACGGAACTCGAACTCTTCTCATGGATGATGGTGAAATTGTTTTAGACATCTCAGGAGACGAAAGAAAAAAGATGACCATAAGTGAGCTTTTAGAGCGATTTAGCGAGCGACGCCATAAAAAGTTTACTGACGATCGGGTGTTGCTTTCCACTGAAACCAAGGAATATTAAAGGAAAAATAGGGCTATTGATTCCCATTGATAAGAGTAGATCCTTAAATCATTTATAGTCTCACCAAATGAGGATGAGGGTGGTTTTTAAACGGTTCACGGTTCACGGTTCACGGTATTTACAGGATAGACCCTCATGCTGCTTTGCAGCACCAGATGAGGATGAAAACTCAAGTGGTCTATCCTCTCAGTTTTTGTCTTTTACAATTTTTTC
>JAAYUP010000118.1 GCA_012517635.1 Candidatus Atribacter alterifermentans | reverse complement strand
TCATCCAGTTTATCCAACCATTGAATAATTCTTTCTTTGTGAGGAACTGTTACGTTGATTCCTCTCAAACGCCATATTCGAAGTGCTTGAACCGCTTCCATAAGTTTCTCAGGTGAAATATCAAAAGCTAAATAGACATAGTCAAGGTTTAAAGCCTTAAGAGCAGCATTTTGAAAGACTGGAGAAAGTGAATGGTGTATCGGATGCCCAATAATTCCCAATAATTTGGTTTGAGCGGTTATTCGGTTTTGTTGAACCATAGTAGAAACCTTTTCATGACAAATTTCTCTGCCAATCGCACCAAGCGTGTAAAAAAGAATTCTTTTCGATTGATAGGATTAACTAATATGGTATGAAGATTTAAACGATTCCCCCCTAAAACATCAGTAAATATTTGATCCCCAATCACTGTAACCTGATTAGAATCTAAACCCATTAACTCCAATGCCTTGCGAAAGGATCCACGTCGAGGTTTTTGAGCCATGGATATTCCAGGGATATCTAAGGCTTCCATAAAATAATTCACTCTCGATGTTATGGAGTTGGATACTAAAAATATTTTAAATCCATCATTTTTAGCTTGTTTTAACCATCTTTCAGCCGATTGGGTAACGGCTGGTTGGTCCCAAGGTGCAATGGTATTATCGAGATCGATAATTAAACCCTTTATCCCCCTTTTTTTTAATAAATCAAGTGGAATTTCTGAAATTTCATCAACATAAATCGATGGGTAGAATTTCTTTAAAAAATACTTCATTGAGTTCCACTCTTTTTTTTGTTTTTTAAATGTTCTTCAAAAGTTTTGGAAAAATAGTGCGATCCATTTTCTCCGAGTACAAAAAAATAATAATTGGTTTGAGGAGGATTCGCCACCGCTTTTAAAGAATCCAGTCCAGGATTACATATCGGCGTTGGAGGAAGCCCCTGATGAAGGTAGGTATTATAAGGAGACGGTAGAGTTAGATCATCCAAACTCAACGACGAGAGTTGAATTCCTTTTTCCTGATTCCAGGCATAAATAACCGTTGCGCAGGACTCTAATTTCATGTTCATCTTCAGACGATTTAAAAAAACTGAGGCAACAATTGGTTTTTCATTTTTTACCCGTGCTTCCCTCTCAACAATTGATGCTAATATTACTTTTTTGTTCATCTCAGTAAAACTTTCCTCCAAGAGATTTCCGGGATAAATTTCCTCAAATCGATTCAATTGAATTTCAATGACCCGCTTGGGATCAGTGCCAGGTGACAAATAATAGGTATCAGGAAATAAATATCCTTCTAAATTTTTAGCCTCGGATAACCATGGTTTTTGAAAAACTGTTGGTTGTTGGGTCAAATTCAAATAATCCTCCTGACGACAAATTCCAGTTTGCTCAAGCCACTCGGCCATTTGTTTGGCTGTTGAACCTTCAGGGAAGGTTACTTTGATCTGATAGAAATGCCCTTGAGCAATTTTGTTCACGATTTGTGAAATAGTTTCTCCGGTTTGAAACCGGTAATTTCCGGCTATTAATTGGCCTTGATCACTTAAAAATGTAAAAGCTAAAAAAAGAACCGGAGAAATGATAAGACCGTTCTTCTTAAAATCTTTGGCAATCACTCGATTCGTCAATCCTGGTTGGATGACCATGGTTTGAGAAACACCATTTATCTCCGGAGAATAATAAAATGATAGATAGAGAATCAAACTAAATAAATAAATAACTACGATGAATCCGAAATGATATTTTTTCATACTTGAGTAGAATCAATATAGGTTTGAAGAATTATAGTTGCTGCCAACTGATCGATCACCATTTTTCTTTTTTTTCGACTCACATCAGCTTCCAATAGTCTTTTCTCTGCTTCTTTGGTCGTTAACCTCTCGTCGAAAAGCACCACTTCTCCAGGAAAACAATTAGATAATAATTCACGAATTTTTATTATTTTTTGTGCTTCGTTCTTTATTGAATGATCAAGTCGTAAGGGCAAGCCTAAAACAATAATTTCAGCCTGAATTTGTTGAGCAATTTGGATGATATTCTTAACATTCTTTTTTAAGCTTTCACTGGGAATCACTTTTAAAGGAGTAGCAAAGCTTGTCCCTCGATTATAAGATAACCCTATTCTCTTTTCTCCAATATCGACCGCTAAAATTTTTTTCAAGAGATTTGGTGAGGAATTTTCTTGATTTCTTCTATTAATTCTTCCCATGAACGAAAGGGAATGCCACCAAATTGAACCAAAGACGGCTTCCCGCCTCCACCACCACCAATTTTCTTGGTTATTTCACGAACAAAACGATTTAGATCAATTGAATAATGGAGATTGATTCCAGCCAAAACACCAGAAATTAATTCATCTTTTTTTATTCCTAACACTACTATTCCTTTATCTAGGCGTGTACGTAATTCATCAATAATTTCTTTTAAATAATCTATTTCTGGTGGATTTTCAACAAAAAGATGACTAAGAACGATCGGCGTGTGATTCCTTGTAGCAACTTTGAGAGTATCAAGAATTGTCTGGCGTGCTTGAGCTTGAAAGGTTCTCTGCAGTTCTTCTTTATAACGCTTATTATTTTCAATTAAATTTTTAATTGTTGTCAATATTTGGTTCTGATCCGATCCTAACATTCTTTTTATATCACGCCCTATACGGTAATAGTTCTGTAAGTATTGAAAAGCAGATGATCCAGCTACTGCTTCTATCCTTCTCAGGCCTGATCCAATGCTTGATTCGGTTATAATTTTAAAAAGACCAGCTTCACTTGTCCGCCGTAAATGTGTCCCTCCACAAAGTTCAGCTGTATAATTGCCTACTCGAACAATCCGAACGAGAGACTGATATTTCTCCTCAAACAAGGCAACTACTCCTGCTCGTTGAGCTTCATCTAAACTCGAATAACTTATCACCACCGGTAAGTCTTCAAATATC
>JAAYUP010000011.1 GCA_012517635.1 Candidatus Atribacter alterifermentans | reverse complement strand
TATTTTCATCCTTATCTGGTGCTGCGAAAGCAGCATGACCGTCTATCCTGAAAATACCGAAATTGATGAAAAAAGAATAAACAAAAAAAGAGAAAGGCACACCCCCCCTGAATCCCCCCTCAATGGGGGAATAAATTCAACAATTCCCCTCCGTGGAGGGGTGCCGTTTTATGGCGGGGAGGGTGTTTTTGGTTTTTTCCTCGATATCCTGAAAAAATCATACAGAAAAATGAATAAAAGGATGAGATTCTCACGTCGCCAAATACGCTCCTCAAAAGGGATTCATTCATATTCTTTATAAATTTGAGTACCTGAAACGTGATAAACCCAAACAATTTTCTTGCAAACACAAATTTTTCCATCCTCTGTTTTTTTGTTTGACATAGGATTTTTCAATCATTATTTCCTCTGGTTGGTCACTATTCTCAAATTGAAGGACCGCAGCTATCACTGCGGCTATTATTTGGGGCTTCACTTCGGATTCAATTTTAAACTGGGATATTCCCATGCTTTTTTCCCTTTCCGGTAACTCTTTTCGACCAAAAAATTTCAAGTGCTCGTATAACTTTTAACCGAGTTTCTTGAGGATCGATCACTTGATCGACATATCCTCTTTTGGCGGCTTCATAAGGATTATAAAATTCTTGGCGATACTCTTCAAGCAATCTCTCTCTTTCAACCTGCACGTCCAAAGCTGTTTCTATCTCTTTTCGAAAAATGATATTAACCGCTCCTTCCGCACCCATTACTGCAATTTCCGCAGTAGGCCAAGCTAATACCAAATCGGCACCGAGATCACGACAACACATAGCTAAATAAGCACCACCATATGCTTTTCTCATTATCACTGTAATCTTAGGAACAGTAGCTTCTGAATAGGCATAGAGAATTTTAGCTCCATGCCGAATAATTCCTCCAAACTCTTGATTACTTCCCGGCAAAAACCCTGGAACATCAACAAGCGTTACTAAAGGGATATTAAAAGCATCACAGAATCTTATAAACCGAGAAGCTTTATCACCCGAATCGATGTCCAAGCAACCAGCCAAATGATAGGGTTGGTTAGCCACAATTCCTACCGTATGGCCATTCATTCGGGCAAACCCAATGATTAAATTTTTCGCAAAATCTTTCTGAACTTCAAAAAAAGATCCTTGATCAACTAAGTCTTCAATGATTTTTTTAACATTATAAGGTCGATTCGGATTGGTCGATATAATGTCTAAAAAAGGAGTATTTTTTCGATCAATTGGATCATGGCTCTCACCAACTGGGGGTTCTTCGGCATTATTGGAAGGCAGGTACGAAAGAAGCCTTTTCACCTCAAAAAAACACTCTTCCTCACTTCGAGATACAAAACTAGCAACGCCGCTCCTGGTTGCATGAGTATGGGCACCACCCAATTCTTCAGCTGTGACTTCCTCGCCGGTAGCTGCTTTCACAACTTGAGGACCAGTTACAAACATTTTACTTGTTCCTTGAATCATAAAAATATAATCCATAAGAGCTGGCGAATAAACTGCCCCACCGGCACAAGGACCAGCTATAATTGCTATTTGGGGAATGATGCCTGAATTCAAAGTATTTCTATAGAAAATTTGCCCATAACCAGACAAAGAATCAATACCCTCTTGAATCCGAGCTCCACCAGAATCATTAATGGCAATAATAGGAGCGCCTACTTTCAAAGCCATGTCCATAATTTTACATATTTTTTGTGCATGCATTTCCCCTAAAGATCCACCCATAACAGTAAAATCTTGGGAATAAACAAATACCGGCCTCCCATCGATAGTTCCATATCCAGTGACAACTCCATCAGCAGGTGGTTTTTTTTCATCCATTCCAAAACGGGTAGAACGATGCTCGATAAATAGATCCGTTTCTTCAAAACTATTTTCGTCAAGCAAGAGAAATATCCTTTCTCGAGCAGTGAGTTTCCCACTTTGATGTTGTTTATCAATTGCAGCTTTTCCTCCACCAAGGAGAACTTCTGCTTTTTTGTTTTCTAAAGTAGTAATCAGTTCTTCCATCTTTTTTCTGGACATAAAATTGAACCTACCAGTCTTTTTATTTATTCTATCCTGAAAATACACGGGCATGATAAATCAAGCCCCTACAAAAGAATTAAAAAATGGAGGGTCGCAATGT
>JAAYUP010000117.1 GCA_012517635.1 Candidatus Atribacter alterifermentans | reverse complement strand
TGGCGGCAATACCCTTTGGGAAAGAAACCAGATAGTTAGATCACGATTTTTAACTCGTCTAAATTGGAAACGAGCCAAGGCATAACCCGCCGGTAATCCTAAACTTAAGGCAATAGCTGAAGCAGCTATTGCAACTATAATGCTGTTTAGTAATGCACTTCGGCTTTCCCGGGTTGACAATTCTACTCTCCAATTTTCTAAAGTTGGAATAAATTGAAGGTATGGAACTGAAATTCCTGAAATTGTAAAGGTTTCAGCCGGAGGTTTCAAAGAGGTCACCACACCCCAATAAAGCAAAAATAGTGCCCAACAGACAACTATCACCACTAAAACATATCGAATAAAGCTAAAAACTGGAGATTTCCTTTTTACTACTCCCATTTTTTTCTCCTTTACTCGTAAACCTGCCGAATTCTCCTGAAAAAGAGGTTGACTACCACCATAACAATTGCCAATAAAAGATAGGAAAGTGCCGATGCATAACCAAAATCAAAAAAACGCAATCCAGTTCGATAGATGTAGAGGGAATACACCTCAGTAGCAGTTCCAGGTCCTCCTCCCGTTAAGCTAAAAATGATATCAAAAATCTTAAAAGATTCTATAAGACGTAAGAGCAATACAATAATAATTACTGGTTGAATTAAGGGAAAGGTGATTTTCCGAAAGATCTGCCATTCGGAGGATGAATCGATATATGCCGCATCGTATACTTCTTCGGATAGAGATTGAAGACCAGCTAAGATAACCAAAAAACAAAATGGTGTCCACTGCCAGATATCCAATAATAGTACCGATACCCAAGCCCAGGTTGGGTGAGAAAGCCAGGGAATTTTTAGATTGAATAATGACATCAATATGCTGTTGACTGGTCCACCTTCTTCATAAAAAACGGTAAGACCTAAATAACCAACGGCAATTGGAGTACAAAAAATTGGAAGAATAAGCAGAGCCCGCCAAATGGTTTTCCCTTTTATCTCCTGATGAAAAAGAAGCGCTAGGAGAAGACCAAGAACTACCTGAATGGCAACCGTTATCGCAACATAAATGAGAGTGACCCTTAAAGAGTTGGCTAGTTTGTAGTCATGAAGAATTCGACCAAAATTAAAAAGTCCAACAAAGGTCAACGGCTTTCCAAGGCGGACCTTAAAAAAACTAAGAGTTAGTGAATAGATAAGAGGAAAAAGAGTGAAAGCAAAAACCCATATGATAGAAGGAAGAATAAAGAAATATTTAATTCTTTTTGATCTAAGAGCAGCCATCTGGGATTCTCCTTTTGAGGAGGGTCTTAGTGGCCCTCCTCAAATTTAGGTTTTTTTAAGGAGTATATCCAATTGCCTCTTGGTAAGATTTCAACTGATCTTCTCGACCGATCCGATTGGTAATATCTTCCCAATCTCGAGCAGTCCGGTTTAAAGCTTCTCGAGCATCCACCTGACCGGTATAGGCTTCAGAAAGGTGACGGTCGAGAGCAACCCAGTATTCATTCCCACCTGGAATACGGAGATAGGGTGCAATGTTGGGCGCAAAGAAATTATCATAATAAGCTTGGAGATATTCTTTGGCATCATCAGGATTGAACCCGTTAGCAATATAGTCATCCAAACTCGCTGTACCATGAGGTGGGAGGAAATGGAAGCTTACTCCTGGATCAACTCCTGTCCAGCCTCGGCAAGCATTCCAAAAACTAATCTTGTTGGTGGCATGGAAAGCTAAGAGGTGGTAGACTACTTCTGGATGCTTCGATAGGCTGGAAATAACTCCATGCCAGGATCCCCCAGTGGTATTTCCCCAAACGTTGGGTTCATCTAATTTGACAAAAGCATTTTGTGAACGGTCGAAAACCTCCATCGTTCCAGGAAGAATCGAACAGCCTAATTTTCCTTTAATCTTGGAACGGGCTTCATCTTGAACCAATGAGCCAACATCACCCCAAGAGAATGTAAAAATGGCTTTACCACGCAAGAAATAATCCCAGGCTTCACCCAAACTCCAGGCTACCTGGGCATCAGGTCCGGTTTTTGCAAGTTTTAATTGAAACTCTAAAGCCTTAATGTATCCCTCTCCATTAATTAACGGCGTCATATCTTCTGGGTCAAACCAATACACATTATGGTATTTATCAACTTTTTCGCCAGGCAAAATGCAGAAAGGTGCTGATAATGAGGCATAATGGTACATCCCCTGCGCTCCGACTTTGAGGTGCATAACCATACCAGAATCTGCTTCTCCATCCCCATTCCAATCCCAACCATTGAAAAACTCTGAGATATCATAAAGCTCATCCCAAGTTTTAGGAGGAACATTGTATTCATACCCGTATTTTTCTTTAAATTTGGCTTTGTTATCTGGATTGGTTAGAATATCCTTTCGATAATAGAGAATTTGACCATCACTGTCGTTAAGAGCTCCATACCATTTATCACCCCAGGTATAAAGCTTTTTAATCGATGGAGGTAAGGAATCAGGGTCCCATTTTGGAAAACGTGGATCTTTCATATAGTCATCGATTGGAATAATATAGTCGCCAGCAATTAATTCACCCATCCAGTCGGAACCAATGAAAAATCCATCAAACTGGCCAGTACCGGTCATCAAATCCGTCATGACTTTTTGATAATGAGCTGCATAGGGAATTTCTACAATATTAAGTTTAGCTCCAGTTAATTTTTCCCATACATCTCGCCATTCATAGAGCGGTCCTGCAATTCCTCCTTTAGGACCTCCTTCGTTTACTGTAATATTAATGGTGATCCCCTCAAATTCTTTTTCAGGAGAAACCGCGATGGTTCCAAGTTCTTCATCGGTGAAAGGAATTGATTCACCTGAAACATTAGTGAGAGTTTGGTCACTGAAGGCAACTGCAGTAAATAGAAAAAACAGCAAAATTAAAGTAAAAACCAATCCTTTTTTAAACATATTACTTCCCTCCTCTTCTCTTCTCTTCATTACAAAAAAAGAAATACAAAGTTATCAACTTTTTCTTTCTTTTTATCACCTCTTTTTTAAAAAGATTGATATAAGGCTATAAACGCTGTTACATATAAATTTCTTTGTATTTTTTTTCTATTCGCTCATATATTTTAAAGTATGAATTCCATTCAATTTTTGAGAAAGTGTATTATTTATAATGTATTTGCATTAAGTAGGATACTAATTTTTAGTGATATTAGATGATAGATTGAAGTTTGATGTTTACAGAGATTTCTCTTTTTATCTTTCTTCTAAAAATAATGACCTTTAGTGCTGTTTTAAAACAATTTTAACAATATATTTTTTGCTTTAATAAACTCATTTTCTGCTACTTTATACCATATATTCCCTTTTTAGTAAAGTGAATTTTATCCTTGATTAATTTGTGTTTCTAGTATTCGAATCTTCCTAAAAAAACTGATATGGAAGAAAAGAATTTTCATTTTCTATCCTGTAAACTACAACAGGATAGCAGCCTACGGCGTAAGATGAAAAAAATTGTAAAAGACAAAAACTGAGAGGATAGACCACTTGAGTTTTCATCCTCATCTGGTGCTGCGAAAGCAGCATGAGGGTCTATCCT
>JAAYUP010000116.1 GCA_012517635.1 Candidatus Atribacter alterifermentans | reverse complement strand
ATCGAATACTTGAGAATATTCTCCTCAGAAAATTCATTTTTTTGTAATTCTGCAACTATTTCACCATCACGCATTACATTTATCCTATCGCTCATAGCCAATAATTCCATCATATCTGAAGAAATCATTATGATGCTTTTTTCCTCTTTTAGGAGGTTGATCATTAATTTATAGATTTCTTCTTTTGCGCCAACATCAATTCCTACCGTGGGTTCGTCAAAAATAAATATTTGACCATTAGTTAAAAACCACTTACCTAAAACAACTTTCTGTTGGTTTCCTCCAGATAAAAATAGTACCTTTTGATAGATTGTAGGAGTAACGATATTGAGCTTATCAACGTACTCCTTAGCACTTTTTGCATCCTCGCGAAGTGAAACGATTTCAGACTTGCTGTTTATATAGTTGGCCAATACTAAATTATCTAAAACTGGTAAATTTAAAAATAAACCAGTCCCTTGCCGATCCTCGGTAATAAAACACATTTTATGTTTAATCGCTTCTTCAGGAGAAGTGATATTCACTTTTTTACCATTGATCCTTATTTCTCCACTTTCAATTGGTTTTACACCAAACAAAAGCTCTGCTAATTCGGTTCTTCCCGATCCAACCATCCCCGCAATTCCAAGAAGTTCTCCTTTGTGAAGGGAGAGTGAGGCATTTTTAACCCCGTTTCCACTTAATTTAATTGCTTCTAAGACCAGCTCCTTTCCGATCTGGTGCTCTTTTGATAGGTCGTTTCCACCTTTATAGAATGTAGAAATATCTCTTCCTATCATGTCCTTGATTATCTGTTCTTCAGTTACGTTTTCAATATCATAGGTATTTATTTTGACTCCATCACGGATTACTGTTACTCGATCGGCAATTTCAAATATTTCCTCTAAGCGGTGTGAGATGTAAATAATACTGACGCCTTTTTGTTTCAATTTTTTTAAGACTTGAAAAAGGTTTTCAATTTCTTCTTCTCCCAGAGAGGCGGTCGGCTCATCAAAAATCATTATTTTTGAATCTTGAACTAACCCCCTGGCAATTTCCACAATCTTTTTTTTTCCGCTTCCTAAAGACTGTACGAACACATTGGGAGAAATATCGGCATTGAGGTATTCAAAAACTTCTCGGGTTTTCTCTATCATTTTTTGCCTATCGACAACGAATTTACCCTCTTCTCTCCCTACAAATAGATTTTCAACAACCGATAAAAGGGGGAATAGAGTGTGTTCTTGGTAGATTGTCTGTATTCCTAATTCCATAGCCAGGCGGGGGTTGAGTCGGTCTAATTTTTTCCCTTCAAAATAAATAGTACCTTCATCGGGTACATAAGCGCCGGAGAGAATTTTAATTAAGGTTGTTTTACCAGCGCCATTCTCCCCACATATACAGTGGATTTCACCTTTTCTTAAATCAAAATCAAAATTGTGAAATACTCTGACTCCAGGAAATGATTTTGATATTCCCTGCATTTTTAAAAAAAGGTTCTCTTGCACACATCCTCCCCCTTTTTCATTAAAGATACTCAATAAACCTATAAATCTTTTTTTCCCTTTTAATGAACATCAATCATAACCTTTAATGGATTTCCTCGCTTTTCCTTTGCAACTATTAATCCATCCATAAGTCTTCCTAATGGAAAATGGTGGGTTATGAGTTGGTTCACATCTATTAGTCTACTATCCACTGCTTGAATGGCTTCTGCCCATGTAAACGAAGCTAACCAAGAAAAACGGATGGTTTTATCCCAGAATGTCGATTGTAAAGCAGGAACTTCTAAAAGATCTTTATCACCGGGTAAACCAAAGTAGACGATAACCGATCTCCTTCCAGAAACCTCGAGAGCCATTTGCATTGCTTGCTTCGAACCAGTTACAACAATAACTCGATCAACCATCTTGCCACCGGTTAATTTGCTGATTTCAGCTTTAAAATCAGAAACGTAATAAGGGGATTGTTTTTCGACAAGGTTATAAATACGGTCTGCTCCCATATTTTTCCCAACTTCCAAGCGATAGTCCCTGGTTCCAGCTAAAATGACTTCTCCCGCTCCACAGGTTTTGACTAGAGATGTTATACACAAACCGATTGGTCCTGGCCCAAACACAATAACTTTATTTCCTAAGCTTACATTAAGATTCTTTACCCCATACACTGCATTTGCCAAGGGTTCAACAAAAGCTCCTTCTTGATAAGAAACCTTTTCTGATAATTTATAAACATGTTGATAATTGGTAGCTACATACTCAGCAAAGGCCCCGTTGGCTGAAACCCCTAAAACTGCCTTGTTTTCACAAAGATTGACTTGACCTCGATAACACACTTCACAAGCATTACAGTATTGGACTGGGTTAACTGTAATCCGATCGCCAACTTTTAAAAGATTCTTTTTAGCAGGAATTTTTCCGACTTCGACTACTTCTCCGGAAAACTCATGACCTAAAATTAGCGGTCCTTTCCCATTCGGAGTTTCCAGGGAGGAATTTCCCCAATAATAAGCAACATCGGAACCACATATTCCACAATTTTTTACTTTTACCAGTACTTCATCATCTTCTATTTGAGGGATATCAACTTCTTCAAACTTCATCACTTCTGGTTCATAAAATACCCAGGCTTTCATTTTTTGGGAAACCATTCAATAAACCCCCTTTTTACATTCCCAGACGCGGAAATAAATCTCTCAAAAACTTAATGGAATCTTCGGTTATTTCCCAAGCATTAGGCCAGAAACAAAGGTCTATGCACCACCATTGAGATTGATAACCATTTTTTACCAAAGCAGGGATGACCTTTTCAAAATCAACATATCCAGTTCCAAAAGGAGCATGAGTGCTCGTTTCGTTATCGTGGAGAGTGTTATCCGAATCAATCAAATGAACGTGACCAATGCATCCTTTCAACATCTCAATAAATTCGAGAACTCCACCCTTTAGGGTTTCCTTCGGTTCAATTTGTTTAGCGCCTACAACAGCACTCATTTGAGCATGGCTCGTATCAAAAAGAATCTTGAAGTTTTCTCGATTCACATCGGTATACATTTTTTTTACTTCGCTGGGTTTATTAAAAATATAACCTGGTTCGAATTCCCACACGACCATTTTTCCTACATCTTTTGCTTTATCAGCACATTTTTGAAAAGTTTTTACTACTCTTTCCCAGGTTTCTTGATAATCCCAATCTTTTGGAAAGGGAGTTCCAGAAACAGAATCAACTCGAATTTTGTCAAATCCACAATCTACACATAATTCAAGAGATCTGTCAAACATATCTTCAAAAGCTTTGACTATCTTGGGATCCCCCCCAGCAAATGGAAAGCTCCAAAGGTCAGCAACATATGCACTAACGCCTAATCCAGCTTTTTCTAACATGCCTAATAGTTTCTTTCTGTCTTCTTTGGTGGCATACAAGTCAGGATGGGCGTGAGGTTTAAACCCTCCTAATTCGATCCCATCAAATCCTAATTGAGATAGTTTTTGAATGACTTCATTTAAAGGGATAGGATGATCAGCATAAGGACCGATGGCATATGCCCAACTTCCAATAGAAATCTTTGATTTTGACATAAGAAACCCTCCCTTAGCAATGTATTTAAATATAAATACGTTTTCATGAAAACGTATTTATATTTAAAATATATTAATTTTTTTTTGTTGTCAACCCTTGGTTTGATTT
>JAAYUP010000115.1 GCA_012517635.1 Candidatus Atribacter alterifermentans | reverse complement strand
TAATCATTCCCGCTTTTATTTTTATTGGAATTATCATTTTTTATCCAATGGTGATGGCTTTCTATACCAGTCTTCATCAGGTTGACTTAACTCGAAAAACCCAGGGAATGCACTTTATTGGTTTTAAAAATTATATTGATATATTGAAAAGCAGCGGATTTTGGGCTTCAATTAACCGCACTGCATATTTTACCGTAGTATCTATTGCCATTGAAATGGTAATTGGTTTTTTCATTGCTCTTCTTCTAAACCAAAAATTTTGGGCACGAGGGATTCTCCGCAGTTTATTGTTGGTGCCATGGGCACTTCCGATTACCGTTGATGCTATTATGTGGAAATGGATATTTAATGCTAACTATGGAGCGTTTAATGCTCTACTCAAACAAATTGGTTTAATTGATTCGTACCGGGGTTGGTTAACTCGTCCCTGGAGTGCTATGCATTGTGTTATTGTTGCCGATGTATGGAAGATTACTCCACTTGTTGCACTATTGCTTTTGGCAGGATTACAAACCATACCTCGAGAAATGTATGAAGCTGCTACTGTTGATGGAGCGAGTTGGTGGAGAAGCCTTTTTTCCATTACCTTGCCTCTATTAAAACCTACGATAACTGTAGTTTTAGTCATGCGTACCTTAGATGCCTTTCGAGTTTTCGATATCGTTTATATTATGACTTCGGGCGGCCCTGCTAATGCTACCAAAGTTATTTCCTTTATGACCTACCAAGAAGCTTTTAAATTTTTAAATTTTGGTCGTGGTTCTGCACTGGCTTACCTCATTACTTTAATAATCGCTCTTTTGGCCTATGTTTATACCATTAACATTGTGAAACACATTGAATATTAGTAGTGAATATTCGTTGTATTCTTTCAGCTCGTATTCTATTTCAGGAGTAGACGGATGGGTGTAAAAAAACAAAGAATTTTTAGGACAATCGGTATCACCCTTGGATCAATCATACTCGTGATTGGTTTGTTAGCCCCCTTAGTATGGCTGTTAATTTCGAGTGTTGCTGATTTAAAAGAGTTACTAAAAATACCGCTACAATGGATACCCGAAAATATTTCCTTTGAAAGATATTCAAAGATTCTTTTCTCCCAGGGTTCTGAAAGTGAGTTCCGGAAAACAATGATGAATAGTTTTGTGGTCGCTTCTGCAGTTACTCTTATTTGTGTTTCAATTGGCTCTCTCTCGGCCTATGCTTTTTCAAGACTCAAATTTCCCGGGAAAGATAAAATCTTATTTGTGCTTCTTTTTTCATATATGCTTCCTCCGGTGGCCATCATTATCCCTATTTATCAAATATTTAGTCGATATAATTTGCTTGATACGAAAATAGCTTTAATACTAGTTTATTCTGCTATCATCACTCCTTTTGTAATTTGGATCATGCGAACTTATTTTGATAGCATTCCACGGGATTTGGAAGATGCAGCTAAAATTGATGGATGCACCTATTTAGGTATATTATTTCGAATTATGATTCCTCTTTCGGCGCCAGGGATTGTAGCGACTCTCCTTTTGGCATTTTTAATGTCATGGGAAGAGTTTTTTATGGCATTAATTATGACTTCATCGGTTGCATCAAAAAC
>JAAYUP010000114.1 GCA_012517635.1 Candidatus Atribacter alterifermentans | reverse complement strand
TCCAACCAAAAACCGGTTGGTTTCTTAGCAGTGATTGTTTTAGGTAGACACTTTCATGGTCATCTGATATTATGAAAATAGTATGAGGTGTCTATTCTTAAAAATAGAGGAACGATTTCCAAATAACCAATTAAGAGCAATAAAACTGGATTTCTTAAAATTTAAGAATTAATACTTAACTACTGGGTTTCATCATCGAATGCTCGACGGAAACGAATATCGGGGTCGTCAAAGATCACTTTTTTGGGATTAAAATATTCTGGATCGTACTTTCTCCCTAACCACATTTTCGTTTCTTCATACCTCTCATCGGCAGGATTTTTGATGATTTCCAGGAGTTCGTAGTACCCTGGAACACCGCCACAATCCTCAGGAGGGCAAGCTCTTTTCCCGCTGAGGCAAATTGGGTATTTTATTTCCCTTTCTCGAGGGAGAATTTTTTCTAATTGAACTTTATGTTCCCAATTATCGCCAAAATCATAGGTATAGAGGGCTAGGTTATTTTGTGGAGTAAACCAAAGACCAATTTTTTGTTCCCAACCGGGAAGAGTATTTCTACTCCAATCATAATCATCGGCGGGTAATCCGATCAAAGTCTGTTTTCCAGTAAAGGGATTTTTCATTTCAAACTGATGAAGATGATAATCAAGCCAGTCCATAGCATCTTGAATAGCCACGTGTAATTCCCAGAAGGTGTAAAACTCTGGAACCTGAATTCGTCGCCAAATAGGTGGTCTTATTCCTTTTAAGGTGATTTTAAACTGGAAAACTTGATTAAACTTTTTTTCCATGGACTCCTCCTTTTGAAGTAAATTAAAAACTGAAATTATTATCTCTTTTCATATTTTATCCAAAAACTTTTCTTCCGAAAATGAGCTTCATCTATTTTTTTCCGATATTGATCGTGGGTGAGGAATTCTTCCCAATCGGTAATATCAGGGGCAAGTTCTTCCAATTTTTTTAAATAACGGACCCCGTGGTGATAATATTTGCTTGTAGCTCGGTTAAGAATCGATTCCAAAAGTTCTCGATAGATCATAGTAGCGGCAAGAAACCGGTTTTCCTTTTCAAATTGCTGTGCAATGGGTAAGAGAAAATTATAACGGTCCCCATCTAATTCTTGAACATTTTTGAAAAGATAGCATTGTGCTTGATCAATCTGGTTGGTTTGAAGTAAGAAGGAAAGATCTGATTCAGAAAAATGAGGATTGGATAATATTTCTTGAGAGGCTTCAGTTATTACTCTTTCCCGTTGGTCTTCACCAATGATGCTTAATAGTTGCTTTAGGGTCTCAACATGCCTTTGCTTGCGGAAAATCTGCCAAGCAACCTCTTTTAGTTTTTCCTGGTCGTTGGTTTTCTTATAAATATTGAGTAATAATTCATCTCTTTTATAATCCAAAAATTTTCCTTCCGGTGGAATTTTCATAACCCATTGGAGGGCTTTTTCTAGATCACCCGCCTCAAAATAGACCTCGGCAATATCTAAACAGGTATTTAAAGCTAATTTAGGCCAGGCTGCTAAGGCCGCTTTTTCAAATAAAGGGGCGTCTTTTAACTGGCGTGCTAACGATTGAACCGCAAAAAGGAAATGTCTGGCAATATATTCATCGTTCTCAGGATTTTTAGCATTTTCCCAACAACGCTGAGCGAGGGAACGTAAAATCTCATCAGATAAAAATTGAGAAGATTGGTTTACCAATACATCCCTGACTCCGTAATCATCTTTCTGATAGAGTTCAAAAACTAAATTTGATAACAGCGACTCATCTTTTATATTTTTAGCATAATAAACAAAAAGCTCGATGGCATCGAAATGGAATACGTTACTCACCAATCCATCGGAATCATCACAAGCCTCTAAAATTTTACTATCACTTTTAAAAAAGGCTGTCACCAATTCCAATCCGGTTTTAGGATCTTCTACCTTTGCTCGAATATCAGCTAAAAAGTCTTTCAGTTCTTGCGCATACTCTCTGGTTCTCCATCTTTCTATAAAACGACGTCTTCGTTTTAGACTAGATAATTTAGACTTAATTCGCTGCAAGTTTTCTTCTGGCTTAGCGAGTAAACGTTCTACAAGTTCAAGAGCTTGATCGCTCCGGTTAGATAAATCAACCAGAGCTTCGGCTAATTTTTCAGCACTTAAATTCATGAGTTGATTTTTAAGGTTGTCAAAAGTCATTGAGCAAAACTCCATTTTTATTAAATTTGGTTGTTTTTTCATTTTACTCTTTTTTTCGTTCTGACTCACTCTTTTAAGATTGCTTTTATCAATAAAAATGAAAGCTTTGTGTTCTTGTCTCAGTTTTTGGACTAGAAAAATTGTTTAATTGAGGGATTTTTTTAAGAGGGTGCGTCTAGGGGGAGTATTAGCAAAAGGCGCTGAGGGGGAGAGGGGGAGGTCTCCCTTCAGAGAAGAGGAAAAGAAAATATGAGATCCTTACGCCCTCAAAAAGCGAGGGCTCAGGATGACAGCTTTGGCGCCAGATGAGATCTTGACGCGAAAAAGCACCGCTTAGGGAATAAACTGCTTATTGGTAATTCTGACAGAAGCCGATAAATTCTTCCCAAAGAAGAGGAAGGTCGTCTCCCTGGGCTTCCACGGTTAATTCATCAATTCGTGTAACTCCTGCGAGTTTCTCCATTTTTTCAGCTTTTTCAGGAAGGAAAAATTCGACTTCGATATGATAGGGTGGTTCAAGAGTATACGGTTTAAACTCTGCGATTCTTTCCAATGATTCTTTGGCAGTTTTCCTGATTTCATTATGAGTCACTTCAATAGGAAGACACAAGGCACTGTGTTCGTTGACAGCCCATTTAACTGTGACGGTGGGAACATCACCCAAAAGGCTTTCGGCTTCTTCTGTCCCTTTCGAATCACCAGATACAAAAATCAACGGCACTCTATAAAAACCAGCAATTGCTGCCTCCATGCCAATTTCTCCCACCAGAATCCCGTTGAGGTAAAGGCTCTTGATAGAATGGTCATAAGTGTGAGTCAGCAACCCCCCCGGAGTTTGTGCCATAGCATGAAATCCGACCATCATAAAACCATCAGCTTTTTGATAAACTTCTTTTAAAAGAGGATAAATCTTCCGAGGTTTCCCCATAAAAACCCAAGTTTGAGGATGTATTTTAGCCAGATTGAGATTTAACCCATAATAGTGCATATCAAAGATGGTAATCTCGGTAGCTCCTCCGTCTAACGCTCCTTCAATGACGGCACGAACGTCGGATAACAGATATTCTCTCGCTTCCTGGTAAAGGGGAGCTCCAGGTCTTGCCTGCTGCTCGTTATCTACTACTCCAGAAACGCCTTCCAAATCTGCTAAGAGGATTATTTTCAAATGATTCTCCCTCCCTTATTTATGGTTTATCGATTTTTCTATCTAAAAATTTTTTAAATCACGTTTTTCACTGGTTGTTTATCAACTCGTGACTACATTTTAGAACGAAGCTGTTTTTGAATCCATTCGGAGTATTCTGCAACCGCTTTCTCCATCCGATAACGAGGTGTATAACCCAGCTCTTTCATAGCCAAAGATATATCGAGGGTTTCTCCACGAGGGAAGAGTTTGCCTCCACCAAGCGTTACTTTTTGGGGTTGATCACTGTATTTCTGAGCTAATCGGGCTAATTCTGGGAAGCTGGTTATTTCATCAGTGGCTATATTGAATATTCGATGTTCGGGATGGTCTGCTTCATAAGCCAGCACTGTTCCCAGGGCGGTATCTTTTACGTAGGTAAATCCCAAACTTTGATCTCGACCCTTTTCCAATTGAAGATTTTTTAACCCTTCCATTGATCCCAAAAGGTTTCTGAATAATGGATTCATTTCCGAAGGGAGATATCCCGGCCCGAAGAAAAAATAGGGACGGATCACCCGAACATCAATTTGATAGTGGTTTCCATATTGAAGAGTAATATATTCTGCCCCAGCTTTTCCAGCTCCATAGAGATCAGAGGGATTGATAGGATGAGTGAGTTCTGAGGGTGAATCTTTGACCTCTCCATAAACCGCTCCAGAACTTATATAAAGGAATTTCGGGATCTGGTAGAGACGCGCAAATTCAAGCAAATTAAGCGTTCCTACTACATTTAAAATTGTGCTACGATAAGGATTGTTCCAATATCGGGGAGAAGCCATCTCTGCAGGAGTATGGATTATCCCTTCAATATTCACTCCTTCAGCGTGAAATATCGACAAAAGTTGTGACCATTCCAGTACATCGTCCTGAATAAAGTTTATTTGGTCTTTAAATTCTTCCAGGTAGTCAAAAGTACGTGGTTTGAGATCGACTGAAATAATTCTTTTCCCCTTTTGAGCCAAATAATAGATAATCCAGGAGCTTAAAAGCCCGTTTCCTCCAGTAATAAGAACCGACATAAGAGGTACCACCCCCCTCAAATAATTTTATCTTTTAAAATTAAAATTTTGATTGGTGAAAAGTCATCAACGATAGAGACCTTTCACCTTGATTGACATCTTTTCTCGTCATGAGAAAGAACTTTTAAAATCATTTTGCCATAGACTTAAGAACTATTCAAGGAAAAAGCGAAAGGTGCCCTTCCCGTTGCAAAGCGCCACACCTCTAAGGAGAGGAATTATTCCATATATTCCCCCCATTGAGGGGAGATTTAAGGGGGGGTGTGCCTTTCTCAATTTTGTTTGCTCTCTTTTTACCCATTCCGGTATTTTTAGGATAGACGGTCATGCCACTTCATGGCACCAGATGAAGATGAAAATCCAAGATTCGACATGCCATGGCATGTCGCTACATTTTATGAAGATCGGGCGCAATACATTGCGCCCCTCTGTTTTTTAAATATTTTGTAGGGGCTTGATTTATCATGCCCGTGTATTTTCAAAACAGATTATTTTTAATCAAAAAATTAGAGGGAGAGACATGAGACAGATAAAAGTCGGAGTTATTGGATTTGGAACGGTTGGAATGGGTACCGTAAGAGCTCTATGGAATCAAAAGGAAGAAATCGAAAAAGAATTAGGAGTTGGAATTAAAGTCGTTAAAATAGTTGACAAAGAATGGACGATTGGACGACCTATGGTGGTTCCGCCGGATATAAAAAGGAGTGATCCGATGGAAGTGATTGATGACCCTGAAATTGAAATCGTCGTCGAAGCAGTGGGTGGTATCGATCCAGCTTTTGAATATGTTTCGGGGGCTCTAAATAGAGGGAAGACGGTTATCACTCCCAATAAAGAACTTATTGCAAAAAAGGGTCGAGAGTTATTTCAGCTGGCTGCACAGAATGAAACCGATCTTTATTTCGAAGGTGCAGTTGGAGGCGGGATACCAATAATCCATACTCTTAAAGAACAACTTCTCGGTGACGATATTTTAGAGGTCATCGGGATTGTCAATGGAACGACGAACTATATTCTTTCTGAAATGTCTCTCAGAAAAACATCATTTGAAAAGGCTTTGGAGGAAGCAAAAAGAAAAGGATTTGCTGAACCAATACCAACCAATGATATTGAAGGATATGATTCAACCTATAAAATTGCCATATTAGCAACTTTATGCTTTCACGGGCGGTTGGATGTGGACAAGGTCTATCGGGAAGGGATTACCCGGATTTTGACTGATGACATCGAGTATGCTCGAGAGTTAGGATATACTATAAAATTGTTAGCAATTGCCCGACGAATTGGTGAAGACATCGAGCTTCGAGTACAACCTGTCCTACTTCCGCTTTCTCATCCTCTTTCCTCAGTATTTGGAGTAGAAAATGCTATTTATGTTCGTTCTCGAACCCGCGATTTGACTTTCCGAGGTCCTGGTGCTGGTGGTGATGCGACCGGAAGTGCCATGGTAGGAGATATTATCGATGCCATCCGAAATATTAAGTTTGAGGCAAGAGGACGAGTAGGGTGTACTTGCATGAGAGATTTAACAGTTCTTCCTATAGAGAATTTAATTTCCCAAAATTGTGTTCGTGTATTAGCATTGGATGTCCCGGGAGTGTTGGGTAAGATCGCCAGTGAGTTTGGTCATTCAGGGGTTAGTTTGTCAGCAGTCAAACAGCCTGTCAGTACACCTGGAAAACTCACCAATATTTATTTTTTAACCCACCGGGTTCAAGAACGGAATGTTCAGAATGCCATTCAGAGTATCCAAAACCTCGATGTAGTTAAAGATGTTTATTCCATTCGTGTAGAAGACGGAGAGTCCTAAGAAAAGCGTTTTCTTAAAAAATTATTGCCATGAGCGCAGTGAGAGTTAACAATCCAAGGATTCCGGATGACGATTTTTTTTTAAAATTCTTTGGTAAGGGCTTGATTTATCATGCCCATTCCGTCATTCTGAAAAGTGTATTTTGTGACGTAAGAATGACATCTTTTAACCATCGGTCGCAATAAATTGTCGACCCTACGTTTTTAACACTATTTTAATGAAGTTTGCTTTATCAAAATACTCTAATTCTCGTCATTTCTAAGAACACAGCGACGTGGCAGTCTCATTCACTCAGTCTGTCACTCTGAGGAGTCCTGTGTTTTTGACCGGACGACGTGAGAATCTCATCCTTTAAAGTTTTTATAAAAAAAGAATCGAGAAGATGAGATCCTCACGACCTCGAAAAGCGAGGGCTCAGGATGACGGCAACGTAAAATCGTTATTATATTTTCAGAATAAAACGAAGGAAAGGAGGGAATAAAATGGACTCAGAAGAAATAAAAACCATTCTCCATTGTGTTCGCTGTCAAAAAGACTGTGAACACAATGTTTATTACAATAAAGGAATGATTTCATCGATTGTTTGCCAGGAATGCGGCATCGAAATCGGATTTGACCAAAAAAAGTTAATGGCTTGTTATGGAGAAGACCTTGTTAACCGAATATTAACGAAACCACGCCGAATTACTGAAGAATATGAAAAAGATCTGATAAAATTTATGAGAGATATTCCTTTTCGTATTATCACCAAACCCTATCGTATGATCAAGGAAATCGACCCTTTTAAGAATTAAAAAATTCTGTTCTCCCCATTCCTCATAATTATTCATTTTACCGTTTCGCCATTTTAAGGCAAAAAGTGATTTGAAAAAATCTCATCCTGAGCTCGTTTTCATCTCCTTTTTTCGATAATTCACACTTCTTGTCGCGGAGTGCCATCCCTCCAAGGAGTGGAATTGTTGAAGTCATTTTCCCTTTCGCAAGGGGGGAGAAAGGGGGATTTGAAAAAGATAATTCCGAATCACCCAAAGTCATAAGTCATTATACAAATGACAGCAGACAAAATGCTCAGGAGTAATTACTCTCCTTTCCGGTACTACCCTCGAACAAATATCCATTTGTTGAGGACAACGAGTGTGAAAACGACAACCAGTTGGTGGATTGAGAGGGCTGGGAGGATCACCTTCGAGAATGAAGCGATCTTTTTTTTGGGTTGGATCGGGAATAGGTATTGATGAAAGAAGGGCCATAGTGTAAGGATGAAGTGGATTTTCAAAAATTTCATTTGTTGAAGCTATTTCAACGATTTTTCCTAAATACATAACGGCTATTCGGTTGCTAATATGTTTTACCACGCTCAGGTCATGAGAAATAAAGAGATAGGTGAGTTTCATTTCCTGTTGAAGATCTATGAGTAGATTCAAAATTTGAGCTTGGATAGAGACATCAAGAGCCGAAACCGGTTCGTCACAAACGATAAAATCTGGTTTTAAAATCAATGCTCGAGCTATTCCTATTCTTTGGCGTTGTCCTCCAGAAAACTCATGAGGATATCGTTTGAGGTCTTCTTGGGTTAAGCCCACTTTTTCGATAGTTTCGTCCAAACGTTTTTTTCGATCTTGCGAATTGGAGATTCCATGAATGATCAAAGGTTCCTCAAGAATAAACTGGATCGACTTTCGAGGGTTCAAAGACGCAAAGGGGTCCTGAAAGACAATTTGCATCTTTTTACGATAAGGCTTAAAACCTTTTTCAGGGATTTTTAGTAGGTTTTGGTTCTCGTAGATAATTTTCCCCGCAGTTGGTTCAATTAAACGAAGAATACATCGTCCTAAAGTGCTTTTACCGCAACCAGACTCTCCAACCAAACCAAGGGTTTCACCGCTCAAGATGTCGAGGTCAACACCATTGACCGCATCCACCACTCCCTTTTCGTTGGTGGTTTGATCATATAAGTAAAATTGTTTGCTTAGTTCCTGGAGGGATATCAATAAAGGTGACATGCGACCCAATGATCCTTTTCGATTTCTTTTAATAATGGTTCGGTGGTTGAACAAATTGTCATTTTTTTAGAACAGCGGGGATGAAATCGGCACCCTCCCGGGGGGAAACAGAGATTGGGAACTCTGCCTGGAATTGATTCCAAACGTTGCCGATCTCCCTGAATTCGGGGAATGGCGCTTAAGAGAGAAATAGTATAGGGATGACGGGTATTTGAAAAGATTGAATAAACATCAGCATTTTCAACGATTTTTCCAGCATACATGACTGCAACTTGTTGACAGGTTTCGGCAACAATGCCTAAATCGTGGGTGATAAGAAGAACGGCAGTTTGAAATTCCCTCTTAAGGTCATTAATGAGCGAAATGATTTGTGCTTGTATAGTCACATCGAGTGCTGTGGTTGGTTCATCAGCGATAAGAAGAGTAGGTCGGCAAGCCAAAGCCATAGCAATCATGACTCTCTGTCTCATTCCACCACTCATTTGGTGCGGATATTCTTTGAACCGCCTTTTTGCTTCAGGAATGCGAACCATTTTTAAAAGTTCAATGGTTTGTTTCTCGGCTTCTGGTATAGTCATTTTTTGATGGATAG
>JAAYUP010000113.1 GCA_012517635.1 Candidatus Atribacter alterifermentans | reverse complement strand
TTTGTCCTTCCAAATCGGCATATATTCACTGTACCCTCCGGGAGCATAATCCACCTCTTTCCAGCGACCATCATGGCCGATATGGTGCTGAAAAGCACACAAATTTGGAAGATTCCGCAAACAAAACTCACACACACCACAAGATTTAAAAGCAAGGACTCCCACTCGGTCTCCTTCTTGCCATTCGGATATGTTGGCACCAAGCTGAGTGATGGTTCCGGCAACTTCATGGCCGAGAATCGCTGCCCCCGGGGTTGGTTCGTTAAACCCCAAGGTATGCAAAGCCCAGGCATTTTCTCCGTAATAATAACGGATATCACTTCCACAAATCCCGCAGGCTCCCACTTTCAGCAAGACTTCGTTTTCTTCGGGTTCAGGAACTGGAATTTCTTGAAGACTTAAATTTTTATAACCATAGAGCACACCGGCTTTCATAGTTTTAGGAATATTCATTTAATCCTCCTTTATTTACTATATGTTGATAGTTTTTTAAGGGATAAAAATTTTTACTTCAAGAAAAACGAACCTAACCTTTCAAGGCTCCAAGAGTTAATCCTCTAACAATATATCTATGAATAAAAATTGTGAGAACGAGGACCGGTAAAGTAATCATTGTTGCAGCAGCCAGAAGTCCTCCCCAGGCAATTTCTTCATAGGTCATAAAGTTAAAAACGGCAATTGGTACGGTTTGGGTTCGAGGGCCAGAAAGGATTAAGGAAAAAAGAAATTGGTTCCAGGAAAACACAAAAGAAAGAATTGCCGAGGTAATAACTCCATTTCGAGCCAGAGGTAAAGAGACATATTTAAAGACGTTGACCTTAGAAGCTCCGTCTATTTCGGCAGCTTCCTCCAGTTCATAGGGAACCTCTTCGAAAAATGTGGACATGAGCAAGACAACAATCGGCATATTCACAATCAAGTGAGCTAAGGTGAGACCGGCATATGAATCAATCAACCCCCATCGCCGAAAAGTAATAAACCAAGGCATCAAATAGCTGACAAATGGAACCATTCTTGAAACAGTGAGTAAAAAAACACTGGTTCGCATTCTGAATCGGGAAATTGAATATCCAGCCGGGATTCCAACTAAGAGAGCGACCAAGGTTGATAGAGCTGCAACGACAAAACTATTCCACATGTAGAGTCCAAAATTATGCTGAGTTATAACTTCAATATAATTTTTTGTAGTGGGTTTAAAGAAAAAAACCGGTGGGGAAGAGATAATCTGAAGTTGAGTTTTAAATCCACCTGAAATCATCCAGTAAAAAACAAATACAGTTGGAATAATTATTATAAATAAGCCAAGATAGAACAATAGGGATTTTAAAAACTTCATGATTATTCCTTTCCTCGCTTGGTGAGTTGGTAGAGAATTATATTAAAACCAAGTACTATGGCAAAGAGGATGACCATCATCGAACTGGCATAACCCATAGTAAAATAGAAAAAAGCAGTATTATAGATGTAAATATTTAGATTTTCCGAGGCAAACCCTGGTCCTCCCGCAGTCATTACGTAGATAATGTCAAAAACTTTGATGACATCCCAGGAACGAATCATGGTTGCGGCTATAAGGGTTGGACCCATCAAAGGAAATATAATTCGACGAAATATTTGCCACTTTGAAGCACCATCAATTTGAGCAGATTCAATTGGTTCTCTTGGTAATCCCTCCAAACCAGCCATACAGATCAAAACGACCAGTGGTGTCCATTGCCATATGTCAACGAAAGCTAATGAAGGAATGACTAAATGAGGTTTTGTCAGCCATTCAACTGGTTGGACTCGACCTATCAGGGAAACAAAATAATTGATGACACCCAAGGTGGGATCATACATATTCCGCCACACCAGAGCAATCGCTACTGGCGTAGCAGCAAAAGGAAACACAAAGAGAGCTTTAATAAAATTCTTTCCCCGAAATTCTCGGTTAATATACAAAGCAATGAAAAAGCCAGCAACAATTTCAATACCTAAAGCTAAAATAGTAAAAACGATTGTTACACGAATTGAATTCCAAAAACGAGGATCGCTAAGAGTGGCAATATAATTACTGAATCCTTCAAAACGTGGTAATCGGGTAGCGCTTCCGTACCAGGAATGAAAACTTAAATAAAAGTTATAAGTTAAGGGGTAAGCAATAAGTATTCCTGTTAAAACAAAAGCTGGGGACAAAAGTACCCATTTTAAGGCTGTTTTTCGTTTCAGCACGAATACAAAGACCTCCCTATTGAAACGCCAATAAAAGTGGATGGGATTTCCCATCCACTTTTATTGAATAAATAGTTTGAGCTTTTAATCACGTGCTTCTATAGAGAGTAGCCTTTGGATGGCTCCGGGGATAAGGGGTTCGATGTCTTCACCAGCTATGGCTGATACAATAATATCTCCAACGACATCCCGAGCTTCAGGAACATTCACGACCGGTGGATTCCATACGGGGTTACCAATTTCATAGCTGATGGTGGTAGCTTCTGTCCAGTCTGGATAAGCGTTTTCGGCAAGAAAAGCTTCGCTTTCCCAAGAACTATTCCGTGGAGAAGGTATCCCGGCTAAGTGGGCTTCAAGAATGTTTTCCTTATTGGTTGCCCAGAGAATAAATTGCCAAGCTGCCTCTTTCTTTTTCGAATTGGAATGGATAGCA
>JAAYUP010000112.1 GCA_012517635.1 Candidatus Atribacter alterifermentans | reverse complement strand
TCGTGGTTCATCGACTGGAATCTTATGTTCTTCTTTCATCATAGAAGTTACAGCCCGGCAACTAGGGACATGGGTCCGATTATGGTTAGAATTCCAAATATAGGACATTTACTTAGCCCCCTCTTGACATCTTCCACAGCTGGTGCAATAATTGGAATCCTTAATACATACCACGCGGTTTTTGATATCATCCCAGACACTGTGTTCTAGTTCTTTGAAATCTTTTTCAGGTAACCATGGTGCTTTATTCATGTTGGCACTCTCCATGGTACGGTTACTCGGTGGGTTGGTAGTCTTCGGATTACCCTACGTATTTTTAGGTTTTCCTTCCATTCCTCACTGAAAACAGCCCGGATTGCTTTAAGTGGTACGGATATTTTCATATCCAGGTCGTAGGTTTTTTTAATCCGTTTTTGTGTTGCCTCTGATAGCTCAGGGAACACGTCTTTTTCTACTCCGCCCCAGGTTAGCAGGGCTTTTGGTATTCCACAATAGTTCGTATTTACTTTTGCTTTCATTTTCTATTACCTCTCCTTACTTTGTTTAATGGGTTGACTTAGGCCGTCCCCCATCTCATCTGGTTGAACTGATGAGTGTAACTTAGGATTAACCCCTGTTCCTTGGGTTAAAATTTTCTGAGCTTCCTTCATTCTTTTTTCAGCTGCTTCTTTTTCCGGACTGAAAGTTCCAGTTGGATCCTCGCCGAGTAGGTTGAATAATGCTGCTTTACCAAAACTGATCCTTACCCTGTTTTTATTAACGTTCGAAATCCAGCTAATGTCTTCTAAAAATTCTATCCATTCTTTAATCGTTCTTTTTTGCTTTATATTAAGCGTGCTTCTGATGAACCCTTCTAATTCGGTTCTAGGAATGGATTCTTCAATGAATTCATAATTTTTGTCAAAGTATTTCTTAAAGAATTCAATTAGAAATAGAACTGTTCGCTTGTCAATGTCAAAACCATAACTGCTTTTTTGACGCGCGCGCATGGCCACTTCCCTAGCCACTGGGTTAACATTTATTTCTTCCTGATAGTTTTTGAAACCAGAAGAGGCCATATCCAATTTAAAGGCATATAATATTCGTTCACGTAAAAATCCCTTGATTTTACCGTTATTCAGCGATTTAACATATTCCTTGAAATCATCAAGTGTCTTTTTATCTTCGAGATCTAGGTTGAGCCTGGACGTCATGGGTTTGACCTCCAGGTGTGTGCGCCAATAACTGCGTTATCGTTTTTGATAACTGCGTTATTGAAAATCAAAACTGCGTTATTGACGCGCAGGCTGAGTTGATGAATCACAACTTTTATATAGGAAGAAAGAGAATCATAGTTCATTGAAATTTTTTCTAATAAATTTATTGAAATTTTTTCTAAATTTCTAAAATCGAAAAAGAAGACCCCTCCATCGAATTCGGGCACTGAATTGAAAACTTGTTTTTTACCCTGGATACTTTTGCAGGGTGTGCGCGCGTCAATAACTGCGTTATCATTTTTGATGATTGAAGATGATTTTTGTAAGGATATTGTAATCCTCCTCCTTTCTTGTTTTCCATTTCTACCTTCGTAGAAAGGGGGGGATTTGAAAAAGAGAAATCCCCGGTGGCCATG
>JAAYUP010000111.1 GCA_012517635.1 Candidatus Atribacter alterifermentans | reverse complement strand
TCTTGGAGAAATTATCGAACGTGCAAAATCTTTTGATTCAAACTCGAGATAAGCAATATACGGTTCTGATTCTACCCCAGGTTCTTTCTTCCTCGGATTGGCTGAACCATTTTCTTTTTCCGTCACAAAAGGGCGTCATTATAACAAACACCACTGTGGGTCCCCTTTATGAGCAGGGAGTGCAACAACTTTTCCACGAACGTGGGTTTGATATAAAAACGATAACTATTCCCGATGGTGAAGAGTACAAACAGCTTACGACCGTTGAACATATTTATCATGAGTTGTTGAAGCTTGGGTTAGATCGAAAAAGCTTCCTGGTGGCTCTTGGCGGAGGAGTGATTACCGATATAACCGGTTTTGTTGCCTCAACTTATTTAAGAGGGATTCCATATTTACAAATCCCGACTAGTCTTTTAGCCCAAGTTGACAGCTCGGTTGGAGGGAAAACTGGGGTAAATATTGAAGAAGGCAAAAATTTAATCGGTACTTTTTATCAACCCGATGGAGTGATAGTAGGTCTTGACTTCCTCAAATCTTTACCTGATCGTGAATTTCGAGAAGGCTTAAGTGAAATCATGAAAGCCGCCTTCCTTAGTGGCGGAGATTTTTTTGAATTTTTTCAAAAGAATATCCCTCTCATTCTTAAACGGGATCAAAAAATCCTTGAAGAACTTATTTCTCAATCAATTCAATTCAAAGGAGAGATTGTCCAGAAAGATGAAAAAGAAAGTGGGGTAAGGAGTATCCTAAATTATGGTCATACATTGGGGCATGCTTTTGAAAAAACCCTGGGGTATGGAGCTCTTCGTCATGGAGAAGCCGTAGCAGTCGGGATGATGGGAGCGGCAATAATAGCTGAGCGGATGGGTATGATATCTGCTGATTTGGTGAACATTCATCAAGAATTACTCGTAAGATGTGGATTGCCAATATCATTTCCTTATTCGATCAAAGTTGATACCTTTATTCAATCCTTGTTAAAAGACAAGAAAAATGTGAGTGGAAGCTTGAGGATGGTCCTATTAAAAGCGATTGGGAAACCAGCATACTCAGTTCAGGTGGAAATGGGACTTGTTCTTGATATTTTGCCACAGTTAGTTGAGGTGGAACCATGAATCAAAGATTACTCTTTATTTTTGGTCCAAATCTGAATCTTTTAGGTGAGCGAGAAACCAGTCTATACGGTTCAATGAGTTACGACAGTTTAATCATAAAAATTGCCGAAGAAGCCAAAAAAAGAGGCGTACAAACAGAATTTTTTCAATCCAACCACGAGGGTGAGATCGTTGATAAAATACAGCAGAAAAGAAAAGAAATTGATGGTATAATTATCAACCCGGGAGCGTTGACCCATTATAGTATTGCCATTCGAGATGCTCTTAGTGCGGTAAAAGTTCCGTCAATTGAGGTGCACCAGTCAAACATCTATGCCAGAGAAGAATTTCGTCACCATTCGGTAATAGCACCGGTATGTTGGGGTCAAATAAGTGGTCTGGGCTGGATCGGCTATATTTTAGCTATGGATGCTTTGATTTTGAAGTGGAAAGAGGAAGAACCAATACGTATAGCTTAACGAAAAGGACGATTTGATATGGAAACCAAGCGTATAAAAAAACTCCAAGAGAAGATTCAAAATAACCATGGTATTCCTTTTTTGTTAACTGATTTATCAAATCTCTTTTATCTTACTGGTTTTACCGGGTCAAGTGGATTTTTAATCATATTTCCCGACTCACCTCCATTATTTCTCTGTGATGGTCGTTATACGACTCAGGTAAAGAATGAACTCAAAATTGCAGCTGAAATTGTTGAATTTAACACTGATGTTTATAAAATTATAGCCGATTGTATTGTATCAAATAATTATCAGGCAGTTTATTTTGAGACAAGTCTCAGTTATCAAAGCTATTTCACCTTAAAAGAAAAAAATCTTGAATTGGTTCCAGTTCCAAACTGGTTAGAGGAAATGCGGGTGACGAAAGAACCAAATGAACTTGAATTGATAGAAAAAGCCCTTCACCTTTCAGAAAAAGCCTGGGAAGCTGTTAACCCAATGATCCGTCCTGGAATTATAGAGAAAGATTTTGCTCTGGAATTGGATTATCAAATGATCAAGACTGGTGGAGACTCAATT
>JAAYUP010000110.1 GCA_012517635.1 Candidatus Atribacter alterifermentans | reverse complement strand
AATCCCACCCTCTCCGCCAATGAAAAAAACCGTATAATTCGGGTTGAGCCGGTGAGAGCCTCAGCCTAAGGGAAGGAACTGGGTCCCTTAAGTGTTTTCCCTTCCTACCAGAGGAAAGGAATTGGTTCTTTATTCATTCAAAAAACCATTCTTAAAGCTAGATCATTAGGCTATAAGGCAATTGTTTTATTTGGCAACCCTCAATTTTATCATCGTTTTGGATTTAAAAATGCTATAGAGTATAATATTCAAACCCCGGACGGAGAAAATTTGATGCTTTTATGGCATTAGAACTTTATGATGGAAGTTTAAAAGGGATTCAAGGCAAGGTTCTAGGCTGATTCAGCCTTTCAGGTAAGCAATGCTGATTTCGAAGTGTACGAAAAAACTTTCCCTTATAAAGAAAAGCATGTCACAGAAACACAAATATTTTAAAATGATTATGGATAAGCAGTAAGATTATTTATTGAATTTTAATCAATTTTATAAAGAATATTTCTCTAATTCAAGATGTCACTTCAAGGTTCAACCAAAAAATTCATTTAAAGATGGTTTTTATTTATTGGTTGGTAAATAGTAAATTTCTTTTTAGCGTAATCAATAAATGCTCTAAAAAGTGACATTTTCACTGAATAATTTCAGGATGACAATATCACAGAATAATGACATTGTAAGCCATTTTCATATTGACGAAAGATGTCCTTGAAGGTATAAATAATAAAAATATTATTTTGGAGGAGGGCAGTTTATATATGAAAAAATTATTTGTTTTAATGCTTTCTTTGTTTATTGTGTTGGCAGGAACCATGGTTTTTGCTCAAGAACCAATAAAAATCGGTGTTGTAATGAATCTAACTGGTCCTTGGGCATCAATTGATAATCCGAGTGCCAATGGTGCAAAATTAGCAGCGGACCAAATCAATAAGGCTGGTGGTATATTAGGTCGTCAGATTGACTTGAAAGTTGTTGACACCAAAGCTGACGAGGGTGAAACCAGTGCCGCAGTTGTTCGACTTATTGAAAATGAAAAAGTATCAGCTTTAATCGGTTATGGAGATACCCATTGGGTGAATATTGCCGCATCGATGGCAAAAGAATACGGAGTTCCTTTTATGACTCCAGGGGCTACCCATCCTCGTATTCCCGAACGTTTTGGGGCTTGGTTAGCTTGTTTCGGAGATAATGCGCAAGCATCAGCAATCGCTGAATATGCTGTGAAGTACCTTGGGTTGAAAAAAGGCGTTATTTGGGTAGACACAGCGGTTGATTTTAGTGTTGCTGTGTGTGCGTTCTTCGCCGATGCTCTAAAACACTATGGCGGTGAAGTCATTTACGAAGACTACTTTGAAGTAACCTGGAAAGATTTTTCCGCCATGGCAGCTCGTTTAAAAGAATATCAGGATAGAGGTGAAGTTGATTTTGTTTATGTTGGTGCTATTCCTGATAACTGCGGTTTAATTGCCAAGCAATTGCGAGATAATGGGGTTACTATTCCTATGTATGGTGAAGACGGTTTTGATACACCGCTTTTAGTTGAAACCGGTGGTGCAGCAGCTGAAGGTGTTATTTTTGCTACTCACGTATCATTGGAAGATCCCAGCCCAATTATTCAACAATTTAAAGCTGATTATCAAGCCATGTTCGGGAATCCACCCGAGAATGCTTTTGCAGCATTAGGATATGATGCAGTGAAATTAGTGGCAAAAGCAATTGAAATAGTTGGAAGTGATGCCCCAGACAAAATTCCAGAAGGTTTAGCCCAAATTAAAGATTTTGCGGGAGTATCTGGAACTATT
>JAAYUP010000109.1 GCA_012517635.1 Candidatus Atribacter alterifermentans | reverse complement strand
ATATAACAGCTAATCGGTCACTTAGTGCTATCAATTCTTCTATGTCTTCAGAAATTAAAAGAACTGAGGCTCCCTGGTCTCTTTCTTTTAATATTTGTTCCCGAACAAATTTCGTCGCGGCAACATCAAGACCCCAAGTAGGATGCATAGCAATAATAACTTGAGGTGAATCACTGAGTTCTCTTCCCAACATTAATTTTTGTAGATTACCCCCAGAAAGATTCTTTACTGGATATCGAACATGAGGAATAGCAATGTCATATTTGCGAATTAAATGATGGGCATACTGAGCAACTTCATGCCAATTTATTAATGATCCCTTGGAAATAGGGCTTTTCCAATATTTCTTTAAAATTGCATTTTCATCGATCATCATATTGGGAATTAAACCAACACCACGCCGGTCAGCCGGAATATAGCGAAGTCCTTTTTTTATAAAATATCGGGGTGGTCGATTAGTCAGCTCTTGCTGATTGATTTTTATTTTTCCGGACTCAATTCTCCTTAACCCTGATAGAGCTTCGCATAATTCTTGTTGACCATTCCCTGCTACACCGGCTAACCCCAACACTTCTCCTCGATGGATCTGCAAAGAAAGGTCTCGAATGACTTGAAATCCGCGATCACCACGAACTCTCAGGTTTTGAATATCAACAACTAAAGGACCTGCCGATACTGGTCGCTTTTGAATCGAGAAAACAAATTTCTGACCCATCATCATCTCCGCCAATTTCTCTTTGGTTGTTTCATTGGTAAGAACTGATCCCACCTTTTCTCCTTTTCGAAGAATGGTTACCCGGTGTGATAAACTCATCACTTCATCTAATTTATGAGAAATAAATATTATTCCATATCCTTCTGATGCCATATAAGTGAGCATCTTAAACAAATTCTGGCTTTCTTGGAGAGTTAAAACTGCCGTTGGTTCATCAAGAATAAGTAGTTTTGCCTTCCGATAAAGCATCTGTAAAATAGCTACTCTTTGTTGCTCCCCAATTGACAATTGCCAAACAAAAGACATTGGATCGATTTGAAGACAATACTTTTCTGATAATTCAAGTATTTGCCTTTTTATTTCTTGTTTGGGAAGAATTTGTGGAATCGTATTTAAACCGATAATCATATTTTCCCAGACGGTTTGTCCAGGAATAAGCATAAAGTGCTGATGGACCATCCCAATACCAGCACGGATTGCGTCGAATGGAGAACGAAAATCACATTTCTGGCCATGAATAAAAATATGACCAGAATCAGGACGATAAAAACCATATAAGATATTCATTAATGTCGATTTACCGGCACCATTTTCTCCTAAAAGAGCATGTATTTCTCCATATTTCAGATCAAAATCAATTTTTTGATTGGCTATAATATTACCAAAAACCTTAGTAATTCCTTTCATTTCAACGCCATTCATCAATTCATCCTCCAAATAAATGAACAGGCACTTTAGAAATAACCAATTTACCCCCTGAACTTTATTTCAAGTAAAAAAAGTCACAAAATTTAGAATTCAATGAAAACTGGTTTTTTTAACAGAGTGGGCTCAATCTCACCCTCTTGAGGAAACAATACAAACTCATGAACGAATTATATCAAATTTTACCTGTTGAAAAAAAGCTTTATATTTATTAATATTGCACAAGTGTTATTCTTTAATAGACACCTTTTGAAATATTTTTATATCAAGAAGGAGAACGATAGATCATGAAACACACCATAACTCTCATACAGGGAGATGGCACCGGTCCGGAGATCACCGAAACGGTCGTTCGTGTTCTAGAAGCAACAGGTCTCGAGGTTGAATGGGACATCCAGGAAGCTGGAGCAGACGTTCTTGAAAAATATGGGACCCCGCTTCCCAATCAGGTCCTTGAGTCAATAAAAAGAAATAAAGTCGCTCTTAAGGGGCCAATTACTACCCCGGTAGGAACCGGTTTTCGCAGTGTAAATGTCGCTCTTCGAAAGGAACTCGATCTTTTTGCCTGTGTGCGTCCTTGTAAAACCTATCCGGGGGTTCGTTCGTGCTATGAAAATATCAACTTAGTGATTATCCGTGAAAATACCGAAGACCTCTATGCTGGTATTGAGTTTGAAGTAAATAATGAAGCAACTGCTCGCTTAATCCAAACTATCAAAGAAATGAGTAACTATACAATCCGCCCTGATTCCGGTTTGAGCATTAAACCAATATCAATATTTGGTTCAAAGCGGATTGTTACTTTCGCTTTTGAATATGCCCGTCAAAATAATCGACGCAAGGTTACTGTTGTCCATAAAGCAAACATTATGAAGTATTCTGATGGTCTTTTCCTTCAGGTTGCTCGCCAAGTGGCATTAAACTATCCTGATATAGAATTTGAAGATCGTATTGTTGATAATATGTGTATGCAGTTGGTTCAAAAGCCAGAACTTTATGATGTATTGGTTCTCCCTAATCTTTATGGTGATATTCTATCCGACTTAGGTGCCGGTTTGGTTGGGGGATTAGGAGTTGCACCCGGGGCAAATATCGGGAGTGATTATGCCGTTTTTGAGCCAACTCACGGAAGCGCTCCGAAATACAAAAACCAAAATAAAGTAAACCCGATTGCCATGATTCTCTCAGGAATGATGATGCTCCAATATATTGGTGAAAAAGAAAAAGCTCAGAAATTGGAAAAAGCTGTATCCAAGGTCATCCAAGAAAACCGCTTTGTTACCTATGATATGAAGCCAATTTCAAACCAGGACCAAGCAGCTAAAACCAATGAAGTTGGAGAGGCCATTATCCGGGCTCTTACCGAATAGTTCAGAAAATTGATTGAAAGAGGTGAACTTCCTTGAAATATTTGCGGTTTCAGAAACCTGATACCAACCAGTGGAACTGGGGTATTATCGAAAATGGGACAATGATAGAAGAACTTTCGGATTCATATTTTCATTCATCAGAAAAAAAGGGGCTTTCTCTTCAACTCACTCAAGTAAAATTAGGGTCACCTACTCTCCCAACAAAAATTGTGGCTGTCGGTTTAAATTATCGTGATCATATTCAAGAATTCGGTCATGACGTTCCCGATCATCCCATCCTTTTTATCAAGCCATCAACCGCAGTCCTTGAACCGGGAGGAACCATTCTACTCCCCCCTCAATCAAGTCAAGTGGATTTTGAAGGTGAGCTTGCCGTTATTATAAAACATACTGCTTATCAAATAACTGCCTCAGAAGCCCCCGATTACATTCTCGGATATACTTGTTTTAATGATGTCACCGCACGGGATTTGCAAAGAATTGATGGACAATGGACCCGAGCTAAATCGTTTGATACTTTTGCCCCGATCGGTCCTTGGATAGTTCCCGATTTAAACTCCGATAATCTGCAAATTATCACCAAGGTGAATGGTGCAATTCGACAGCAATCTAACACCAAAAATCTTGTTTTTCCAATATACCAATTGGTTTCATATATATCTTACATTATGACCTTGCTTCCTGGAGACGTCATTGCCACCGGCACTCCTTCAGGCGTTGGACCCTTAAAACCAGGAGACCATGTAGATATAGAAATTGAGGGAATTGGAATTTTAACCAATCTCGTCGGGAAAGGATAGAAAATGTACCAGGTTCTATTGGTAATGCTGATCCTGATAGGTTTGGGAATCATTCTGCAAATTTTTAAAATATTCCCGCCGGGCACTGCCTCTCTATTGAATAAATTTGTACTGTATATTTCTTTTCCCTGCTTGGTTTTTCGGTCCTTACAACCAGCAATTATTGAAGTTTCGTATTGGAAAATCCCACCGCTGGCTTTTTCCATCATTACCATTATTTTTCTGCTTGCTTATGGTTGGGGAAAGTACGGATTGAGATTCTCCCCGGCAAGTAGTGCAAGTTTTGCTATGGGGGCTGCTTTTGGCAACACAGCTTTTCTTGGCTATCCCTTTGTAATGGCTTTGCTGGGAGAAAATGCCCTTCCTCCGGCTATTTTTTTTGATCAAATGGGTAACTTTTTAGTAGTCTATACCGTAGGAGTGGCCATTTGTGTATATAGCAAGGACCAGAAATTTTCTTTTTCCAGCTTCAAAGAAATTTTAAAATTACCACCCTTTTTAGCTTTTGTTGTCGCTTTGCTCCTGAATGGGATTCCAATACCAGCGGTCTTTATGGATACCATAAACCGCTTAGCTGATACCACCGTTCCGGTTATTATGATTGCCATTGGTTTATCACTCTCAATAAAACAAGTGTCACACCGTTTAGTTCCAATACTTTATGCCACCGGTATTAAGTTAGTCCTTCTGCCAATATTATTTCTTATTTTAACTCGATTCATTCATTTTGAACCGGTAACCCGACAAGTCATGGTTCTGCAATCCGCTACCCCCACCCTCATGAGTTCCTTTGCTTTGGCTTCGCTTTACTCACTTGATACAGAACTATGTTCAAGCATTATTTTTACAACGACGGTTTTATCCTTTGTGACATTACCATTATGGAACTTCATCCTTCACAATTTCTAAGCGAACCCGCAATGGTCCGATGGTATAGATATCGTTTTCGGCTATGGCATTAATTAAAACTCGATCGTTTAATTGAGAGAGCTGTCGGCTGACATCGGTCAAGTTCAATGCGGAAACCGAACCAATTCTTCCTCTTTGCGGTATAATTCCCTGTTTTACACCAAGGGTATTTAATTCACTCAAAATTTCAGAAAGAATTTGTTCCACATTACTATGATCTGGATCGATAATGATTTCCTTTTGATAAATCAACTGACCTGCGCCAAAGATTTTTTTATTATCATCTAAAATAAATCGGGTGATAACTGGTTCCCCCTTCAAAGTATTGAGTGCTGACACAAGGCGAATGACTGTCTGGTTTTTTGACATGACTAATTTTTCTAAGGCTTGATCAAAATTATCACCCATCACAAAAACTGCTCTCTGGCTGGAACTATCTTGTCCAGCTCCCCTTCTTAATGCTAATTCATCAGCCCTTTGTAACAAGGTAAGCAAATAATTTTCAGCGTCTTCTCGAGTCAGACCAGCCGGAGCAAGGCCTCTGAGCATCTCTTCGTCTTCTTGAAAAACAATCTCACCCTGACGAATAGCAACAATGGTTTCTTGAGTCCGTCTCAGTTCTAATTGAAGAGACTGGATTTCCTCGTCAAGGCTATCTCTTTGTTCAACCAAGTCTTTGACACTTCCGTTTAAAATTTCGACCTGGCTTTCTAATTGGGATCGTGTTAATATCAAGTCTTTTTCCTTTTGTTCCAATTCAGCAATTCTCTTTTGAAAATTTTCTGCTTCCCTTCTCATGACATCTAATTCTGTGTTTCTTTGTTTCACCTCAAAATTTAAAGAATCAAGCTTTTCTCTTAGCTCTCTCATGCCAAACAAGGCAGTTCTTACATCCTCTGATGCAATGGTTAATATTGCCAGAGTAATGGTTGCTATGATAACCCCAGTGATAATACTCATTAAAATCGCAGTATAGCGAGGGCGTAGTTTTAATACCGATAGACGTTGTTTTCCTATCCGTCTTCCTAAAACATCACCCAAATAAGCAACAACTCCACTTATAATAATGATAGAAAAAATCAATAAAAAGCCGGAAAAGTCCAAAATGAAATTCTCCTTATTTAGTATTTCTCTTTAAACTGTATCAAACCTGCTCCAACAATTCCAGTAATTATATTGCTTAACCATGCTCCTAAAAAGGGAGATATGCCCCCTCCTTCAGAAATAGTCCCAGTTATAGAAAACATTACATAATAGCCAAATACCATTAAAATGCTCATCCCTATTCCCATTACTTTTCCTGAACGAGGCGAAGCAATTCCAAGCGGAACCCCAACCAAGACAAAAAAGATGGCTGCAAAAGGAATTGCGGTTTTTTGCCATAACATCAGCTGAAGTTGATATTTTTGTCCCGGGTTTTCATGTTCCTGAGCTATATATTCTTGAAGTTCTCTATAGCTCATTTCTTGAGGGTTTTTCTGACTTTTTAACACCTCTTCCATACTTTGTCGGGTGTACATTTCTTCTTTTTCAAACCGCACCACTCTCTCTACCTCGCCACGTGAACCAACCTCATACATGACACCCTTAAGAAATACCCATTTCCCTTTATCCAAAAATGCTTGATCAGCATTAATAATCCGTTTAAGCCCATTCTGGTCATACTCCTGAACAATAACCCCCGATAAGAGGAGCTGCTCCCGATCAATCTTTTTTACATAAAATATCCTTTCTTGGGATTCATCAAACCGATCACGAAAGAAAGTGTTTTCCTGAAACAACCAATTCGTTACTGAAGTTCCCCCGATCAAACTTTGTAATTTCTGAGAAGAAGTTGGGAGTATCCTTTCTTGTATATAAATTGTAAATATACAAGACCAAATCCCTAATAAAAGAAAAGGAATAACCAAGCGTTTGATGCTAATGCCTGATGCTTTTAAAGCAATAACTTCACTATCAGCTGCCATTCGATTCATGGTGAGAAGAACTGATAAAAGTACTGACATTGGAAATACATACACCAAAAATGCTGGAAGACTATACAAAAAAACCTGGACAATGGTTATAAATGGTACTTTTGATTGAAGCCATAACCGGGTAAGTCTAAAGAGCAAATCTCCTGCAGTGAGAATGGTTAAAAAGAGACTGACTCCAAGAACAAAATTGTGAAGTGCTTGCTTGAGGAGATACCAATCAAATACTTTCATTCTCTCTACATATTAAATCTTTCGCCTAAGTAGTATTTACGGCTTACCTCAGAAGAAATAATTTCTTCAGAAGTTCCAGAAATTAAAATTTTTCCTTCAAACATGATATAAGCTCGATCTGTTATAGCCAAAGTCTCTCGAACTGCATGATCGGTAATCAACACACCGATATTTTTCTGAGCAAGATATTTAATAATACCTTGTATCTCCTCGACCGCAATTGGATCTATACCAGTAAAAGGTTCATCCAATAAGACAAAAGAAGGGGTTGTTGCTAAAGATCGGGCAATTTCCAGCCGTCTTCTTTCGCCTCCAGAAAGAAGGTTAGCTGAGGTCTTAGCCAGATGACTTATACCAAACTCTTCTAATAACTCCTCACGACGTTTTACAATATCATTTCTTTTTAAGCCTTGCATTTCAAGAACTAAATCAATATTTTCACAAACTTTGAGTTTACGAAATACCGATGGTTCTTGGGCTAAATATCCAATCCCTAAACGAGCTCGTAAATACATTGGTAAGTGATTCAGCTCTTGGGAATCAAGGAACACCTTACCTCCACTGGGACGAATCAAACCAACTATAATATAAAAAGTCGTGGTTTTCCCAGCTCCATTGGGCCCGAGCAATCCAACTATTTCTCCTCGAGAAACTTGGATGCTGACTTCTTGAACAACTCTTTTTTTAGAATACTCCTTGGCTAAACCTTCACCTCGTAGTGATTGCCAATTTCTTTCTTGGATCAATTGGTCTCTTCTCCCTCAATTGCCATAATATTTATTTCAACATTCCCTTCTACTTTTACTTTTCCAGTATCAACATCAATAAGAATTTTCTCTCCACGTAATTGGTTTCCATTTTTTTCAACAGTAGCATTCCCCTCTAATACAATGAAACTTGACCCTTCCTGATAATAGGCACTTTTTGATTGACCTGTCCACCCTTCCTTTGCAATTGCTACCGAAGAAGCCAACCACTTTTTATCATTTAAGCTATAATCTATCTGTTGAGGCCTTATTTGAAAATTATTTACCATCAAAAGAGGGCTGCCGGATAAAATGATTTTCCCAGGAGAAAGAAAAAAATCCATCTTTTTGGTTTGGAAGCTAAAATCCTTTCCTTTGCCTTGGATATCAGTCATAACCACTTTTTTATCCTTACCATAAAAAAACAAAGAATGAGAAAAAATGGTTTTGTCTTCCCAAACAACCTTAATTTCACCTTCACTTTTTGCTTCTTGCTTGAGGGTATCGACTTCAAGATAAGGACAAATCATGGTCACACCTTGCCATTGTATGGTAGATTGTCCCTTGGCATAAATAATACCAGTTTTTTCATCATATTCAGCTGATGATGTTTTTAAGATTACATCCGATGAACTTTGACCAGCAGCCATCCCTTCTATGCTCAACAAGAAGAGAAAGAAACCCCACAATAGAATAGGCCCAATACTTTTTCTTCTCATAAATTCCCCTCGTTCTTTAAAATTATAGTCACATCTTCGGGAAAAGATAAAATTCCTTCTGATAAATCGTACCATAAATACTTGGATACAATTAGTAGATTTTTTCTTTCAACCAAAACATTCTCTATTCTCATAAACTGTTCATTACTCCGCCACGTCAAGGAATCGCCAACAATAGAGCCATCACCGTCTACCTGAATGAGGTTGACTTGTTCAAGCCGCGCATCAGAATTTTCAATATTTACTTCACCTTTTTTGGCTTGAACCTGATACTGCGGTTGATTCTTTTGATAAAGAAATCCTTGCACGCCATTTATATAAATTTTCTCTCCGTTTTTACTGAGATCATCAGTATGGATTTCCCATTCTTTGCCTGTATCAGATATCCTACTAATTTCAGCTTTCTCCAACTGGATAACCAAAGAACCCTGGTTAATTGGAGTTGGAGAAATGAGGGCGGTTTGAAATGTTTTTGAGCTTTCTGGTATCGTAATCCAGAAAATGACTATAAAAATCGCCAAACAACCCAAAGAAAGGTAAAACCATAATAAAGTTTTCCAATCATTACTCATTCTCAGAATATAATTGATAATAGACTTTTTGATACCCGTTGAGTGCCATCTGCTGGCAAATCTCACGACTAGTAATATTGGTACTGGAAATAACTAAATAAGTTAAATTTTTATCAAAATTCTCCCAGACTTGATTTATATCAGTTATGGTATGATAGGTAACATTGAGTTTATCCGAATAAGGATTTTCATTTGCTAAACGGAAATCAAGTAATTTTATTTGAGGAGTAATTTTTATAAGATTCTCAATTTCTATCGGTTGTAAACCTCGATACCACATTATACGACTTACCTTCTTCATGATATTTTCACGATTGGTTGCTCCAATAATAAAATCATTAATATTTCCCAAAGGATCAATAAAATATGCAGTTGGGACTCCAAATATCTGATAAGTTCCAGCTAATTGGGTTTCTTGATCAAGTAAAGTTAAATAATCATATGGAATTTTATCCAACATTTTTTGAACAGCTTCTCGACTTTCACCGAGATTGATTGCTACAACTTGAAGACCGGCATTCTCCTTATATGTATGGTAAATTTCGTTTAACAAAGGAAGTTCTTCGGCACAAAACCCACACTGAGTGGTAAAAAAACTAATAATAATTGGTTTTCCTAAAAAATCACTCAAGGAATACATTTTACCATCAAGGCCGGGGAGTTCAAATTGAGGTGCCGGCTTTGCTGTAACAAATATCGAGTAAGAAAAAACAGTAGTAAAAACCAGTGCGATCAAAATGAAATATTTTGTAGTTCTCATCGAACGTCAAACCCCCTATTTTAAGTCATTGTTGTATATCTCCATTGAAAAGCAAACGTTCAATAAAATGGAAATATTCCTTGCCTAACTTAACTTTTTATCCTCGATTCTTTTAGTAAAAAAATTGTGAAATTTGAATATTTTTTCAATCACAATAGAAAAAAAATTGAAAATTTGGCTTTGCAAAGAAGGATAGAAATGGCAGAAAAAGGACTTTAAAAGGAAGAATTTCTAAAATAAAATTCCTTATAATAAGCGCATCTCGTTTTGAGAAAAAAATCATTCATTACTTGAAATGTCGCTCAATAAATCAGCAGCTTCCCGACCAATTAATTTTTCGACAATATCGAGACCGTGAACATTATAGTTTCCACGTTGAATTTTTTCTTTTAATTCCTGAACCAAGTTTTCACGGATACTCGGTATTTCACGATACTTAGCATGATATTTTTTCAAGTCTGACGAAACGAAAACCAATGTAGGATTAATGAACAAATTATTATTATCTGTAAATGTTTCAGGGGTTTTCTTCATTTTTTTTTCTTTATAGATCTTTATGACATTTTGTATTTGCGCTTCCGAGATTTTCATATTGATGACTCCCATTTCTTTCTTTAAATAAATATATCGGCTACCAATTAAAAAAGTTTAATTTTTTCTCTTCGAATTTGAATAGAAAACTGGAATCGATTCTTGCTTGAATTTTTTTGCATAATTCAAAATAAACTGAACATCTTATTACGAATCCCACCAGGTTTTTCCATATTCCTCTTTTAAACTGATTGTTTTTAAAAATAACGCAGCCTTATGAAACCCTTCTTCCAAAGATACCATGATATCTTCGTGCTCAATGGATAATTCTTGGAGGGGTGCCGTCTTTCGGCGGGGAGGGTGCATTTCGTTTTTTAATGATTCCCTTAAGATAATGAGGAAGCAACATAAAAAAAAATTTACTCAATGAGATTGCCACGTCGTCTAACCATAAGACGGTTAGCCTTCTCGCAATGACAGAGCAGGAAAAAACTCAAATCCCCCTTTTATCCCTCTTTTCAAAAGGGGGAAACGATTCCTGAGTCAGTATTTTCATCATCAACTGGTGCCATGAAAGTGGCATAAGGGTCTATCTCAATTAAAAAACTTTGCTTTATTGAAGTCAATATTTAGCCGAACAAATTCGCCAACTTTTAAATGGTCATTTTTGGTTATACGATTGTGAAAGATTATGCCTTTTACCTTACGTAAATAATTTAATCTACGAAAAATTTTAACTCAATAGACTTTACCTTTCAATCCATCTTGAGAACGAATAAAAGGCTTTTTTGGTCTTCGTTCCAAAAGCACGTGTCAATTTTTTCTTTTCTAATTGTAAAATAGATGTATCGGAAAGGGAGTTCAAATATTTTTCAACTGAATTCAATAGGTATTGAAATTTTATATCATATTTAAGAATACTATATAAAATTAAAAAATTAAATACAATAATTTTAAAAATTTTTATGAAAAATGGCTTCATAAAAGGAACAATTAAAAACTTCCTCATTCTTTTTATCGGGTCATTTTTAATTGAGCAACGGCACGGATCGGCGAACCAGTACATTTATGAAACTTGAGTGGGAAAGCACAAAAAAAAGCTTCCTTTTTAAGGAGAAGCTCAAGGTTGGTTAAAAATTCATAAATGATAACTCCTGAGGGCAAAAACACTCGATGGCCATCATAGGGTGCATGATCAATGCTTGGTGCATCGATTCCAACTCCTTTTATTTTCTGCTCAACTAAATAATGAGCAGCTTCCCCAGATAAACCAGCATATTGCTTAAAATATTCATCATGGCCATATCGAATGCTGTCCTTGGTATAAAACAATACAATGTCATGAGGAAAAATTGCAATTTGCTGCTCGTCGATTGTCTTCTGTAATTCTTCTTTTGAAAGACTTCTACCTGGTTGGAAATGGCTTATATCAATAGTGAGACATCTTCCACAAAATCGATCAACTGGAATTTCTTCGACCGATAATCCAGTCTTATCAAAATGAGATGGAACATCAAGATGAGTACCAGTGTGTTCAACCATAAAAAAGGCAGTTGTTGCATTGGGGTGAAGATCAAGTGTAGTCCAGGGAAAAAAAGTCGGTGATGGTTGCCCGGGAAAAACCGGCGATCCATTATAAACTGGTAGTGTTAAATCAATCCAGATGGCATTTTCGTTTGATAACATTTGTTTCCATCCCAAATTATGAGTTTAGCTTAAGTTGACTTTTATAATTTTTTCCATTTTCAATATGATCCATCAAAAGGTAATATCCAACAATGTGCCTAAAGGGAATAAAACGTTTTAAAAAATGATGACTTTCTTCAACATAAACCGGCTGGTCTTCTTTATAATAATGACCAATAGCTTTGCGTAACCCAAGATCACCATGAGCAACTACATCGTTCCAAGCTAAACCCAAAGTAAGAATATATTGAGCGCTCCACAGACCTATTCCTTTTAAAGCCATGATCTTTTGTAAACTTAAGTCTTTAAAGTGAGGTGATAGAGATTGCACTTGAAAGCTTCCTTCAACTAAGCATTGAGCTAAGTTATAAATTGCTCGAGCTTTGTTCATCGATATCCCAACTAAGCGAATTTCATCAATTGATGATTCAAGTAAGTCATGGGGAGTCGGAAAGGCACGAAAATTCATCCCTTCAAACTGAATTGGTCCCCGACCAAATCGGTTGATGAAACGTTCCCGAATTTTGGTTGCGGCTTGAACCGATATTTGTTGCTCTAAAATTGCGATTACTGCACTCTCAAAAAAACTTCGAGCATGAAAAATACGAGTTCCATAATACTGCTTCACAATTTGATTCATTACCGGATCGGATCGTATTGCTTGGTAAAAACTTATTAGATCATCTTGAAAAGAAAATAAATGAGATATTTTTGGAAAGCAATCAAACTCTGAAGCAGAGGTTACCAAAAGAACAGGTTGATTTGGTGTCCCCAATTCCTCAATCTTAGTCAAAAATGGATCATTGTTTTTATTTATAAGAACGAAATAGAGGACATTATCAATCCATAAACATGAAGGATCACTTCGGGATGAATAAACTCTTTTTAAGTGCTTAAGCGTGAAAGGAACAGGGGGGTTGAGAGTAATTTGCATCTTTGTTTTTGAAACGATAACCCCCTTTTAAATGAATCATTTTTTTTTATAAAGAGATAAAAATTTCTGGAGGGAACGGTCAAAGGTTTTTTCTACTTCAGCTGGGAAAAAACAAGCAGGAAGTTCATGGTGAGACCAGTGATATTGGATGCATTCACAACATATCCCTTTTCGAGGACATGGTTCATAAGTACAGGGACAGGCCAAAGAATTTTGCTGAATTTTACACTCGCGCATATTTTT
>JAAYUP010000108.1 GCA_012517635.1 Candidatus Atribacter alterifermentans | reverse complement strand
GCTAAGACCTGACCGACATTGTCGGTAACCACTAACGGTATACCAGCAGCGGCACATTCACGGGCGGCTATAAAAGCACCATTGGGGTTAAACGAGAAAATACACATTCCATCAACACCCATGTCAATTAAAGTTTTAATATTGGTAATTTCTTTTTCGGTGTCATAATCGGAATTCAAAACGATCACTTCGACACCTGCCATCTCAGCTCCGTAAGAAAACCCCTCAACATCCTTTTTATACCAAGTATCCGGACCAGGAGTAACATATCCGTAAGTTAAAGCTAAGAGCGGAGCTGAAACACTGAGAAGAAGAAACACAATCAGAAAACTTAAGACAGTTTTTGAAATCTTCATTTCAATTTCCCCCCATAAAATAAATTCTTTTCTCAATTTTAGGTTTTCATTGATTCGGTTGTCAAGTGAGTTGACTGAGGCAAGGGGTTTCTTAAAGAAGAGGAACTCGACAAAAGGACGAACAATGGTTGAGCCATGGAATATTTCATTACGGTTAAGAGGAAGCTCATGAGAATTTCTTGCCACGACCATTCTAAGAATGGAGCTTTTTAAACTTCTTCTTCACCATAATCCTCTCCTACCGGGGGGAAAAGACCGAGGATGAGAGGACACGAGAGAGTGAGGGGGGAATAAGGAAAAGGGAGTCTTGATAAGAATCTTAATTTCTTTTATGATGTGTTTAGGATCTTTTAAAAAGAGCTTCAAACAAAGTACATGAGTTAAAGAATAAAACCAACGATGAATTTTTGTTGAAAGGAATTATATATTTGAATATTCTGGTTGAAAAATTAAGAGAAGTATTCGTTTCGGTTTTCCCTATCACCGTTATCGTTTTTATTCTTCATTTTACCATTGCTCCGGTAGAGTTGTATCAGCTGTTCAGATTTATAATTGGAGCGGTTTTCATTTTTATTGGCTTATCAATTTTTTTATTGGGTGTCGATTTAGGTGTGAGTCAAATTGGTCATCTGATGGGTTCGGTGCTGGTTAAAAGCAACAAGGTATTGATTATAGGCATTGTTGGCCTTATTTTGGGATTTTTCATTTCGATTGCTGAGCCCGATTTACACGTTCTTGCCAATCAAATTGATTTAGTAACGTCCGGAACCATTTCCAAAATCAGTATTCTCGTCATTGTTTCAATAGGAATAGCGATTTTGATGACGATTGGTTTGTTTAGAATCATATTTAATATTTCCCTTCAAAAAATTCTTATCGGTATGTATTCCTTGGTTTTAGTATTTTCTTTCTTTTCATCCCCCGAATATTTAGCAATAGGTTTTGATGCTTCTGGTGCAACCACCGGTGCTATGACCGTTCCTTTTATCTTAGCTCTCGCCGTCGGTGTTTCTTCTCTAAAAAAGAACGGAATAACTTCGGAGGAAGATAGCTTTGGTTTAGTCGGTATTACTTCAATAGGTCCAATTCTATCTATTATTCTAGTAAGTTTATTAATAAGACAAAATACATTCTCAGATGTAGTAGTCGATCAAATTCCATATTCTTCTTCCGTTCTATACCCCTTTATTCAGAAGCTTCCGATTATAATGAGTGAAATAATGCTCGCCATGCTTCCTTTGTTGGTTGTTTTTATATTGTATAAGTTTATTAACAAAGATTTACCAAAAAGAGCATTCATTCGAATTCTTAAAGGGCTTATCTATGCCTATATTGGACTGGTGATTTTTTTGCTTGGTGTCAATGCAGGATTTATGGAAGTTGGGTATATGATTGGTTATAAGGTGGCATCGCTTAATGGCCAATGGATAATCGTCGTTGTAGGTTTTATATTAGGGCTGGTCACAGTATTAGCCGAACCGGCTGTCCATGTTTTAACCGAACAAATTGAGGATATAACCACTGGATATGTACAGAAAAGAATAATCAATATTGCCCTATCAGCTGGTGTGGGCATTGCGGTGGCTTTGTCTATGCTTAGAATTGTTATACCGGGAATACAATTGTGGCACTATCTTTTACCGGGATTTTCTATTGCTCTATTGATGTCTTTTTTTGTCCCAAATTTATTTATTGGAATTGCTTTTGATTCAGGAGGCGTTGCCTCCGGTCCGATGACGGCAACTTTCATTTTGGCATTTTCACAGGGTGCAGCCAGTGCAACTCAAAGTGCTAATGTTTTAATTGATGGATTCGGAATGATTGCAATGGTGGCATTAACGCCGTTGATTGCTTTACAAATTATTGGTATTCTCTATAAACGAAAATCAGGAAAAAGAGGGATATAGAAGTATGGATAAATGTCCTGACGTCAAAGAATATGAGTTGTTTTGTGTGATTGTGAACCATGGTGTTGGGAGTAAAATTATTAAATTTGCAAAACAGCATGGCATTCGTGGTGCAACTGTTATTTTAGGGAAAGGAACGATTAAAAATCATTGGTTGGAAGCGCTCGAGCTTTTTGAAATAAGGAGAGAAATT
>JAAYUP010000107.1 GCA_012517635.1 Candidatus Atribacter alterifermentans | reverse complement strand
TGGCAGAAAGCTTTACCTGGTGCTGTGGCAGTGGAACTTCTTCATAACTTTTCCTTAATCCATGATGATATTCAAGATGGCAGTGAAACTCGTAGAGGAAGAGAATCTGTTTGGAAAAAATGGGGAATTCCTCAGGCAATAAACTCTGGGGACTCATTGTTTAACCTGGCGTATTTATCTGTATTCGATTTACAAGACGTTATTTCAGACCACAAATTGAATTCCATTTTATTTTCGCTACAAAAGACTTGCCTTGAATTGACTAAAGGACAGTACTTGGATATGTCTTTTGAAAGAGAATCTATTATTTCAGTTGATCAATATTCGAACATGATCGAAGAGAAAACAGCTTCACTATTATCTACATGTTTTAGAGTGGGGGCGGTCATTGCTGAAGCTAAACAGGAAGAACAATACCAGGTTGCAGAAACCGGCAGGCTTCTTGGAATGGCTTTCCAAATCCAGGATGATTATTTGGGTATATGGGGAAATGAAGCCCAAACTGGAAAATCTGTATTCACAGACCTGATGAGCAGAAAAAAAACTTTTCCTGTGCTGATGGGATTAAAAAACAATGCAGAATTTGCCAACTACTGGAATAAATGTGAAAATCCTACACTCAGCGAAGCAAGGATCATGGCAGATCTCCTTGACCGGGAGAAGATCAAGGAAAAAGTTTTTCTGGAATATCAAAGTCTCTATATGCAAGTAATAGGAAAAATTGAGAGTCTTTCCATTGATATCAAAAGGTCGAGTACTTTACGGACAATAATTCAGTCATTAGAAAGTAGAGATAAATAATTAACTTCCGTTTGGATTAATGCACCCAACTATTTTTGCCGACCCGTTTTTAGTAAATTGATTGGCAATCTCAGATAATGATACAAATGTTTGTGGATCAACAATTTTGGGTAGGATCTCTGATAATGGAAGAGCCAAATGTTCTCTTTTAAAAATTTCTGGCTCGAGAATTTGATCATTAAAGATGACAATATCGATGTCGATCGTTCTAGGGGCGTTTTTATCTTTTTGCCGTACTCGGCCCATGATCTCTTCAATATGGCAAAGACATCTCTCCTTGAGGTTTATCCTATCCAAACCTGTTTCAATTTCAACGGCAGTATTAAAGAAATCATTTGATTTTGATCCAACAGCGCGAGTCTGCCAGGTATTTGAAATTCTATTCACTTGAAAAGACTTGTCGAGGAACCCCAATGCTCGCGGGATATTGATTTCAGGGTTGATGTTTGAGCCCAAAATCAGGTAAGCCTTGTTCATATTTCACCTATTTGTGCCGTACTATCTCCACCCCTACAGACCTCGAAAATCTCACTGCGCCGGGTTTTTCAACTCTTACCGTAACAGATTGGGCATGAGGTTCTTCGAGGCAGAGAGAAGCTATATCTTCTGCTAAGGCTTCGACGGTATATCTTTTCACTTGTTCAACGTGAGCCAGGATTTTTTTTGCTACAGTTCGATAGTTAACACTCTCATCAACATTATCGGTTTTTGCCGCTCTTGATATATCAGTGAGAATAATCACATTAACAAGTATGTCCTGGGGTTGTTCTCTCTCTTTTTCAGTAATTCCGATAACCCCGCGAATAAGCAAATCAGTGATAAATATTTTGTCCATAAAATCCTCAATTGAAAATTAGTTGTCTTCCACCATCAAGATGGATAATTTGTCCTGTTAAGGCAGGGGAGATTGTTACAAGGTATTCAATTAAGTTGTCCAGTTCGTGAAGATCAGCCCATCTATGCAGTGGGATTTTGTCCACAATTGCAGGGTTGGGAAGTTCATTTTCCGGCGGAAGGATTGCCCCTAATGCGATGGCATTAACCATAATATTTGGAGCAAGTTCTAGAGCAAGCGCTTTTGTGAATGCAGCGAGGGCTGATTTTGAAATAGAGTAAGAAAAATGGTCTTTTCCAGGTCGAAGTGCTCGCCAATCGACCAAATTAATTATTTTGCCATTCATTCTTGGTGGAAAATTTTCAACAAAAGATTTCGAAAGCAAAATAGGTGCTGTTAGATTCACTTGCAGATG
>JAAYUP010000106.1 GCA_012517635.1 Candidatus Atribacter alterifermentans | reverse complement strand
TTCTTCACCAATTAATCTGGAAACTCATAAAGGTGATTTGAGCATGAAAAGGGATTATTATGAGGTTTTGGGAGTGAGTCGTAACGCTTCCTTAGAAGAAATAAAGAAATCCTATCGAAAACTGGCAAGACAATACCATCCCGATGCTAATCCTGGGAATAAAGATACTGTGGAAAAATTTAAAGAAATCAACGAAGCCTATCAAGTTTTATCTGATGCGGAAAAGCGTGCTACTTATGATCGTTTTGGCCATGCTGCTTTTGATTCACGTGCTCAAGCCGGATATGGTGGAGGTGGTTTTGGACAAGATTTTGATCAATTTGGAGATTTTGGAAGTTTTGGTGACATCTTTGATATGTTCTTTGGAAGCTCTACGGGGTCACGTCGAAGAGACACAGCATCACGACCAACTAAAGGGGCAAACGTCAATATTGATGTAACGCTTGAATTTGAAGAGGCTGCTTTTGGAATTGAGAAAGAGATTGAATATACCAGAGTAGAAATCTGTAAGGAATGTCAGGGAATAGGTGGAAAAAAGAAAGTCGCCTGTCCTCATTGTCGGGGTACCGGAGAAATTAAACATACTCAAACATCAATTTTTGGTTCAATCGTGACTTCACGTCTTTGTAACTTTTGTTATGGAAAAGGCTATGTGGCCGAGGACACCTGTCAAAAATGTCATGGTTCAGGGAAGGTGAAAGCTACCCGAAAATTAAAATTAAAATTTCCTGCTGGTGTTGACAGTGGCTATCGGCTTCGAGTATCTGGAGAAGGAGAAGTTGGAGAAAATAATGGTCCTGCTGGGGATTTGTATGTTTCAATTACTGTAAAACCACATAAAATTTTGGAGAGAAAAGGCAAAAACCTTTTTTTTAATGCCGAAGTGACTTATACCCAGTTGGTTTTAGGTGATGAAATTGAAGTCCCAACTTTACAAGGTATAGAGAAAATTAAAATTTCTCCGGGGACAGATGCGCAGACCGTTTTAAAATTAAAAGGGAAAGGATTAGTCGATCCAAGTAACGGATCAAAAGGTGACCAATTTATTCAACTCAAACTTCATATTCCAAGACTATTAACTGGAGAATACAAGAAGTTGATGGAACAATTAGCCGAATTCGAAGGTCAAGAAAAAAATAAAAAATCTGGTGGAATATTTGAACGAATAAAAGAAGCTTTCACCAGTGCTGAAGGTTAGATCAATTAGGATGAGTCGATTTTATTACCATCCAGAGGTAAACCATTCAACTATCCTCACTTTGAGTCGAGAAGAAAGTCTTCACCTTAAGGCGAATCGAATCAAGCCTGGAACAAAGATTCTTTTGTCTGATGGTAAAGGTAATTTATACTCAGGAATTTTTAAAGGATTTATCTCACAAATTGCTCATGTTGAAGTCATTGGAAAGATAAAAAAAGAAGTAAAAACTTATCAACTCTGGGTATGGCAACCTCTTCTAAAAAGCTGGGCTCGTTTAGATTGGCTCATTGAAAAGCTGGTTGAAATTGGTGTTACCGGCATTGGAATTTTTTTTAGTGAGCGATGCAGTCATAATCAAATTTCTTCAATGAAAGAAGACCGTTTGAGAAAGATTATCATCGAAGCAGCAAAACAGTCCGGAAGAATTGTTTTTCCAACTCTTAAACTGACAAAAAACTGGTATGATTTTCTCGCTCAATGTCAAGGCAATAACCTGAATACCATTATTGGAAATTTTGGTGCCTCGAAATCAATTTCGGATTATTTAATAAATCAAAATTTATCTTCTTTACAAATCGTTGTTGGACCGGAAGGTGATTTTAACGACGATGAGAAAGAACAGCTGCAGTCTCTTCCCCGTGCATGTTTTTTAAAATTTTCTGACCAAATTTTACGAAGTGAAACCGCCGCTTTATTTGCAAGCATTGTATGTGTAGCAAGCCTGGAGTCAAAACATGAAAATTGCTATTAAAACACTTGGATGCAAAGTGAATCAATCAGAAAGTGATATTCTTGCCGCCATCCTAAAAAGTGAAAATATATCTTTG
>JAAYUP010000105.1 GCA_012517635.1 Candidatus Atribacter alterifermentans | reverse complement strand
GTTTCCCATCGTATTGATGAAATATTTGAAGTTGCTGATTCGGTGACCGTGTTACGGAATGGAAAGGCTATAAAAACTATTCCCATTCACGAAGCAAAAAAATCGGATATTGTTACTTTGATGGCTGGAGAAACAGTTTTAAGCACATTCCTATCACCTCCTCCAATTGAATTTTCACAAACCGTTTTATCGGTTCAATCGCTCACCGTTCCGCGGAAAAAAATAAAAAATATCAATTTCTCTCTAAGAAAAGGTGAAATACTGGGAATATTTGGATTGGTTGGTGCAGGGCAAGGAGAATTGGTCGAAACCTTGTTTGGAATGTATTCCCCTTATTCGGGTACCATTTTAATTGATGGTGAAAAAGTAAAATTACAAAACCCCCGATCGGCAATACACAATGGAATTCAGCTCGTTCCTGGAGATCGATTGCTCCAAGGTCTCATTTTGCCCTTCAATGTGAGAGAAAATATCACCTTACCTATGTTATGGCGGTTTCGAAAGAATCAGCTTTTTCCGATTCCCGATCGAAGAAAAGAAAATAAGTTGGTTAGTGAAATGATAACGAACTTAAATATAAGAACGTCGGGAGGAGAACAAAATGTTGCCACACTGAGTGGGGGAAACCAGCAGAAGGTCGTCTTATCGAAGTGGGTTGGATACGGTGCCAAGGTCTTATTGTGTAATGAACCAACACTTGGAGTTGATGTGGTTTCGAGGAGAGAAATTTACCGTTTTCTCTATGATCTTGCCCGACAGGGAACGGGAATCATTGTCTGTTCGGCGGACGTTGAAGAAATATTAGCAATCAGCCATCGCATCGGAGTCATGAACCATGGAGAGCTTGTTGATGTCCTTCCGAATGAAAATATCACCAAAACTGAAATTTTATCTCTGAGCTGTTTAAGGAAAGGATCAGAATGAGCAATAGAATTTTAAGACAATATGGGACCCTTATTGCTTTATTTGTGGTTGTGGTTATTTTCTCGATTTTAAAACCAGAAGTTTTCCCAAGCTTTGCCAATTTAGTCAATATTACTCGTCAAATTTCACTCCTTACCATTATTTCGGTTGGGGCGACTATTGCCATGGTTGTTGCTGAATTTGACCTTTCTATCGGGGCAGTGGCCAGTTTCGGTGGAGTCTTAGCTGCTGGATTTGCCGTTCAAGGAATAAATATCGTTCTCTCAATGCTCCTTCCAATTGGGTTGTCATTTTTATTTGGGTTGGGGAACGGATATTTGATCACCCGGTTTCGGATATTTTCATTTATTGCAACTCTGTCAACAGGAACAGTGTTAGGAGGAATTACCTTTTGGTATACCGGAGGAGCAACCATTTTTGGTGGCATACCCGATTCTTTTCTGTGGCTTGGTCAGGGGAAAGTCGGCTTTATTCCGGTTCCAACCATTCTCATGATTGCAGTGGTAGTTTTTTTCTGGTTTATCTTTAGCTGGACGGAATTCGGTCGCCGATTATACGCAATTGGAGGGAACCCGGTTGCGTCCCGATTGAGTGGCGTTCATGTGAGTCGTGATAAAACCTATGCTTTCGGACTCGCTTCACTTTTATCTGCTTTCACCGGAATTATTTTGGCGTCTCGGCTTGGTTCTGCCCATCCAACCGCGGGAAGCGGAATGCTTCTTCAGGCGTATGCTGCTGTTTTTTTAGGAATGACAGCATTTAAGGCTGGTATTCCTAATATTTGGGGTACCTTCGTTGGGAGCCTCCTCATCGGGGTCGTTGCGAACGGATTGACCATGCTGCAGGTTCCCTATTTTCTCCAAGATATCGTAACCGGAATGATTGTTATTCTTGCAGTCATATTGCAACATATCGATGATTGGAGAGGATAAGACGTTGTGGGGTATGATGCTCTATCCCGTAAATACCGTGAACCGTGAACCGCTACTCCCGTTATCACCTTCTTAAATTTTTCCCTCGCCCCTGGTGGGAGAGGTATAGGTGAGGGGGAAGGCATTTTCATCCTCATCTGGTGCTGCATAGCAGCATGAAGGCCTATCCTGTAAAAGCCAATAAGGGTTTATCTTTTTTTTAAAATTTTTTTTATTAACAAAAAATGCTTTATTTATTCAGTGAATTAGAGAGATGGTGATGCCATGCAACCAAACAAAAAAAACCCCGTGGTTCTTGGAATTGATGTTTGGACTAGCGGGATGAAAATGGCTTTTTATGATTTTGAAGGGAATGAAATCCTTTCGACGAGAGAAAAATATCCAACTTATCATCCCCATCCAGGGTGGATTGAACAAGATCCTGAGGATTGGTGGAAGGCGGTCATTCGAGGGTTGGATACTTTTTGGAAAAAAAACTTGAGTCCTCAACAAATAATGGCCATCGGTTTAAGTGGCCAAATGGAAAACTGCTTGCTTCTTGATCAATCTGGGAATCCTCTTCATCGAGCATTACTCTATTCCGATTCTCGGGCAACTTATGAAGCCGATTTGATTAATCAAAGAGTAGGGAAAAAACGAATCCAGCAGCTTTGTGGGAATCGTATTGACCAGGCTACGACTATAGCAAAATTACTCTGGATAAAGAGGAATCATCCAGAATGGTATCATTCAGCCGAAACAGTGGTGAGTGGTGCCAAGGATTATATTATTTATCGTTTTACCGACCACCATGGAACCGACCCGACCAATGCTTCTACAACCGGTTCCATGAATATTCTTTCCCAACAGTGGGAAGAGTCAATCATGAAAGAGATTGGGTTACGAAGTTTACTTTTCCCGCCTATTTTACCAGCAACGGAGCAGGTGGGTGTCGTCAGTCACAACGCATCAATGCAAACCGGAATTATTGCTGGGTGTCCGGTTTTTTGTGGATTAGGGGATGCCGGCGCATCCCAGATAGGATCCGGAGTGGCCGATCTTGACCATTCACATTGCTACTTGGGGACTACCGGGTGGGTCGCGACCGTCAAATCCGAATTCTCTATCCCCCAATCTGAAGGACTTTTTGTTCTCAGCGGTCCAGATTTACACCAATATTTATATATTGCACCGTTACTCAATGCTGGTCGTGCCTATGAGTGGATTTTAAAGATTCTATTAGGGGACAAGAAAAAGAAATATTATGAGATAGAAGACCTTCTTTCTACCATTCCGTGCGGATCGAATGGTTTATTTTTTTTACCCTACTTGGTTGGAGAACGATGTCCCTATCGAGATCCAAATGCAACTGGTGTATTTTTTGGTCTTACTGACCAAACAACTGATCTTGACATGGTCCGAGCAACTTTAGAAGGAGTAACATTTGGAATTCGGCAGGCTCTTGAATTAACAATGGATCCGACCATAATGAAGGAAATGGTGGTAATAGGTGGTGGAAGCCAAAGCAAGGTATGGAGTCAAATGATAGCTGATGTATGCGGTTGTGAAGTAACTGTCCCCACCGGAAGCTCTATGGGTCCTTGTTTCGGTGCTGCGCTTTGTGCTTTGGTAGGGATGAAGATAAAAAGAAGTTTTTCCGATATGGAACCTTTATGGGCTCAAGGTCGACAATTTCACCCACACGAAAAGAACCGAGAGATATATCGAAACTTATTTCAATTTTATATAAAACTGTATCCCACCCTAAAGCCTTTATTTAGGAAGAAAAAAATGGCGATGGATGGTCGTGATTTATAGTAAATCTATACCGTAAATCGGTGAAAGATAGGGAAACCAGCCGCTCTTTCTTCAGGTTTTTCTCATCAATACTCGATTTAAGCAAAAATTCGAGCAATTCATTTCGATCAGATTATTGACACAAATCCTTTACTGAGGTTATGCTTTTTCGTTAGTATTGTTTCTTGTCTAATGAATAATTGGGAGCAAAACAAACAGGGTCATTATTCGTTCTCTTCGGAGGTAATATATTGAGAAAACTCCTTGCTTATTTAAAGCCATATTGGAAATATGTGGTTTTAGCCCCACTCTTAATGGTCGTCGAAGTCATCGTCGATCTTCTTCAACCGACCTTATTGGCGAAAATTGTAGATATAGGGATTGCTCGTCAGGATTTAACCTTTATAATGAGAACCGGTCTTTTAATGATTGGCATAGCCCTCATTGGCATGTTGGGAGGTGTAGGCTGTACAGTTGCAGCCAGTATTGCCAGTCAGAGTTTTGGGACCGACCTTCGATCCGATCTCTTCAAAAAAGTCCAAAGTTTTTCTTATGTTGACCTAGAAAATTTTAAAATATCTACCCTTATTACTCGTTTAACTAATGATATTTCCCAAGTTCAGATGTTAGTCCTCATGTCATTACGCATCATGGTAAGAGCCCCACTTTTAGGAATTGGGGGCATTATTATGGCTATCTCTATAAACTCTCGGTTAGCAATGATTCTTTTCGTATCGGTGCCCACTCTTTTACTCATTTTATTTTTTGTAATTCAAAAAAGCTTTCCCTTATTTTCTATGGTTCAGCAGAAGTTGGATCGAGTAAATGCAGTAATGCGAGAAAACCTATCGGGTATTCGTTTAATAAAAGTATTTAACCGTTCAGCTTATGAAAAAAAACGGTTTTCAGTTGCCAATAGCGAATTAATGAATACCATTATAAAAGCTTTTAAACTGGTTATTTCAATAATGCCAGTTATGATGTTAATCATGAATTTGAGCTTGGTAGCGGTGATTTGGTTTGGTGGTATACAAGTCAGTGGAGGAACAATGAAAGTTGGAGAAATCATGGCATTTATTAATTACTTTATGCAAATTCTTTTTTCCCTGATGATGGTGAGTGCTATATTTATATTCATAACCAGGGCAAATGCATCTGCAGAACGTATTTATGAGGTTTTATCCATTGTTACCCAGATTCAGGACCCTTCTCAACCCGACCAAGCTCCATTAAAAAAGGGAATGGTTGAATTTGAAAAGGTTACCTTTCAATATGGAAAAGATGGAAACGAACCGGCTTTGAAAGATATTTCCTTTGTTGCTCAACCAGGGGAAATCGTTGCTATATTAGGTAGAACGGGATCAGGGAAATCAACCTTAATGAATTTAATTCCACGACTCTATGATGTGAACCAGGGGAGAGTCAAGGTTGATGGAAGAGATGTTCGTACTTTCGATTTTACAACTTTACGATCGTCAATTGGTATGGTACCCCAAGATACCGTCCTTTTTTCCGGAACAATAAAAGAAAATATTAAATGGGGCAATCCCCGGGCAACCGATCAAGATGTTATTGCTGCTGCAAAAATAGCTCAAGCCGATCAGTTTATCAGTCAATTTCCTGAGGGTTATGATACGCCAATTAGTCAAGGAGGAACGAACCTCTCTGGTGGTCAAAAACAAAGAATTGCAATTGCCCGAGCCATTATAAAGAAGCCAGCTATTTTAATTCTTGATGACAGTACTAGCGCAGTCGATTTAGCAACGGAAAAAAAGATTCTTTCAGCTTTAAAAGAGACTCTGGTTGATACAACCATTTTTATCGTTGCCCAGAGAATTAGTACGGTTTTCGACGTTGATTGTATTTTACTTTTGGACAATGGGCGGATTGTTGGTCAAGGAAATCATTCCCAGCTCATGAAGAACAATTCTATCTATCAAGAGATATATCAGTCCCAATTTGGAGAAGGGGTGACAATATATGATTGATCCGAGAGCTTCAAAGTCTGGATTTTATTCTGGATCTCGGCAACCAGGTCGCCCCATGGGTGGAATTGGAGGACATGGTCCTCATCAAATGCCGGGACCGATTTCAAAACCAAAAGATACTCGGAAAACAGTAAAACAGTTATGGGTTTATTTAAAAGACAATCGTGGAACCCTGCTTTTTATATTTATCTCGGCGTTGTTATCTTCAATTTTAAATTTAGTAGGACCTTATTTCATTGGAAAAGCCATCGATGATTATATAATCCCCGGTGATTTTAATGGTTTGATGAGAATGGCTTTGATGCTGATTGGTATTTATATCTTAGTTTCACTTTTTACCTATATTCAAAACCGTCTCATGATTCAAGTTGCACAAAAAACAGTATTTCACTTGAGAGAGGATTTGTTTTCCCGATTACAATATCTTCCAATAAAATATTTTGATCAACACCTGCACGGAGATCTAATGAGCCGTCTAACCAATGATATTGACTTGATCAGCAATGCCCTCAGTTCAAGTATTGTGCAAGTTTTTACCAGCATTATTACCCTGATTGGGACAGTTATTATGATGCTTTGGCTTAGTCCATTGCTCACTGTGGTTAGTTTAACCGTCATTCCCTTGGTGTTTTTGTTCACACGAATGATTGCTAGTCGAACCCGTGAATCCTTTCTTCGACAACAGTCACAATTAGGCGATTTGAATGGTTTAATAGAAGAGAATATTTCTGGGCAGAAGGTTGTAAAAATCTTCAATCGAGAAAAGCAAGAGATTGAGGAATTTGAAAAACAAAACACTGCTTTAAAAGGAATAGCAATACGTGCTCAAATTTATTCGGGTATTCTCCCTCCATTAATGAATTTGTTAAATAACTTCGGTTTCGCTATTGTAGCAGGTGTAGGTGGTTATATGGCAATTCATCAAATCATAACCATAGGTGTTATTGCCAGTTTTATAACTTATTCACGGCATTTTGCTCGTCCTTTGAATGAATTAGCCAATCAGTTCAATATAATTCAGTCGGGACTATCCAGTGCTGAGCGAGTTTTTGAAGTTATGAATGAACCACCCGAAACAGCTGATTCACCCGATGTTGCTGAGACTTGGGATATTAAGGGAGAGGTTGAATTTCGAGAGGTGAGTTTTAGTTATAAATCTGAAGAACCAGTTTTAAAAAACATCAGTTTTCATATTTTTCCCGGGCAAACCGTTGCTATAGTAGGGCCAACCGGTGCAGGAAAAACAACCATAGTTAATCTTTTAACTCGTTTTTATGATGTCCAATCTGGAACAATCTTCATTGATGGAATTGATATTCGTAATATCAAACGATCAACTTTACGGTCGCTACTGGGCATTGTTTTACAGGATACTTATCTTTTTGCCGAATCAGTTCGGGACAATATTCGTTATGGACGCCTTGATGCTTCAGATCAAGAAATTGAAGACGTGGCACGCCTGGCTAATGCTGAACAGTTTATCCGACATTTACCAAACGGTTATGATACTATCCTCACCGAAGAAGGGAGCGATCTCAGCCAAGGGCAAAGACAACTTATTGCCATATCCCGGGTATTGTTGGCGAATCCTTCAATTTTGATTTTGGATGAGGCAACCAGTAGCATTGATACCCGAACGGAAAAATACGTTCAGAAGGCTATGCTTAATCTAATGAAGGGAAGAACCAGCTTGGTAATCGCTCATCGATTAAGCACCATTCGCAATGCCGATCTGATTTTAGTTATCAACCAAGGTGAAATTGTTGAACAGGGAAACCACCAAAAATTATTGGATAAAAAAGGTTTTTATTATAACCTATATATGAGCCAGTTTAACTCCCAGTCCATCCAAACCTTAGAGGTTTACTAGTTTTAATAGAAAGAATTCTTGTAAGGCATTACTATTTATTTATGGTATGTTTAAAATATGAAATAGTTTTTTTTCATCAATAAATTGTTCAGGTAATGATTGAGCTTTATAACATCTCTTAAAAAGGATATGAATAATTTTATAATTTAATTTATAATTGATATTATTTTTTTTGAAGGGACTTGCAATATTTTTATAAATATGTATCATTTATTGGAGAAGCTTAAGTTAAGGTTTTTATGAAATCGTATTCATTCTAACCCTCATTCTAATTTCCCCCTCAGGGGAGGAGAGGACTTAGGTTAAAATGAGCCAGGGGTGAGCTTATTCTAACCTGAGCCTCTCCCATTAGTTAAATCCAAGATTTATTTATTATTCCTCTAATTTTTTTTGAATTAGTGCCTAGTTATAAACCAAGGATACCAGTTCAGCGTTTGGTGAATTAGAAATAAGCTTGAGGAAAATAATCAAACATTTTCCTCACCAACACCATATCCAACGAAGGGGAGAAGGAAAAAAGAGCAATCGAAAACTAAGTTTAACGGTGAATTTTTCAATTCACTTTTTAAACTTACTTTTTACTATTTTTGCTAGATGGGTTCTCTTCATTAGGATGGCGGAACAAAAATATAAATATATTCTTTCTTAGGATCTTTATTATATTTTTTACAGTTTTTAATTGCATCATTTTGAGCTTTGGTACAAGCATCGATGGCTTTATCAAAAGGTACCGATTGGGGATCAATTTTTACCACAGCATAGGTCAAAAACTGGCCAGGCGTGCTCGTTACTTTTTTAATGTACGGCGATACTTCAACATCAAAAAATTTTAAGGTGGAATGGACGATTTCTGATCCAATAATCCAGGACCCCATAATGAAACCTCCTAAAGGCTCAACAGCGCTAATACCGGCATCGATAGCAGTTGCACAGGTGTTACGAGCGGCTTCTTTTTTGCTGAGTACATCGTCGGCTTGAGTGTAAAGGTAGAGATTATATCCAGTTTCAATGGTACCGGTGACAATCCCAACCACATTGAGAGAGCCGCGTATGCTTTTGATTGGAATCCCTTTTACCCAGAAGCTTTTTTCTGGCATAATGAGATAAGAAGGTAAATGTGCTCCAAGCCGGGTTTGAGCTGCGATTCCTGCTAATTTAAAAGCTTCAACAGATAATTCAATACCTCCCTTCAAGGCATAAACACGAACTCCTACCCAATCATCCTGAGAAGAACAGGCATAAATTTGGCTTCCACTGCTAATAAGAATAATTCCAACTTTCGCGCCGGAGAGGAACGCTTTGAATTGGAGAGAATGTTGTATTTGATTGAGGAGCGATGATTGATTAAGTTCGGTTTCCTGCACAATCTCGGTTTTTTCCTTAACCCGCTTCAGAGTTTCTTGTTGGAGAGTTTGGGTCTGAGTTGTGGTTTCTTTGACAAGAATGGTTCCTGACGATGTTTTTTGAGTTAAACAAGTCTGAAGAGATTCAGTATTGGAAAAAGCTTCGTCTTCCGATTCAACCCAAGAGGTATCGACTTCAGTTTCGATGGGTTGAGCGCTCGCAATTTTTTGCCAAGAACTATAGATTTTTATTCCAGCTGAAATCACGTTTTTCACTTTTTTGAGGTTTTCGAGGAGAGGATCTGCTGAAATATCAGATTGAGAAACAACACCTCCAAATCCACTTTCAGAAAGCAGAAAAGAGGTTTCTTCTCCTGAGATACTTTTTCCTTCCGACAACCACTGGTTGGGTAAGTCCCAGGGAAGGCTTTGGAAAAGAAGAGAAAGTTCATACTGGTTTGGGGCAACCAAACAAACAACATCGACTTCATCCAACGACCTTTCTTGAATCAAACTTTTAAGCTGAGGCTCTAATCCTGATCTTTTCCATTGATTACGCATTCCATTGGTATTAATGCATCGTATTGTATAATTTACTCCGTTTATGGTTTGGGAGTAATCAAAACACCCATACGGTGGAAGCCAGCTATTTGCCGATGATGAAAGAGATGTTATGAGCTGTTCTAAAATCTGATTATTGAGAGGATGATTTGGTCGTGGCAAAAGGCGAGGGATCCATTCCTGAATTGGGCTGATAGTCTCGACAATAATGCCGGAAACAGTAATGGGAGAATAAGGTGGATCTTGAATGATCGCAATAACTTGCTGATTATTATCAAGAGTGATAGCTTGGATGGTCCTTTCGGGGAGCTGGAGCGGTTCAAAAGTAATTTTGGAGCGAGTTTTTTTAACCCAAAAAGGAGTGAGTTTAATAAATAATGAATTTCCTGGAGTTAATCGCTCACCAGGCAACTTGACAGAAGTATAGTAAAGATGATCACCTTGAGGTTGTGCCAGTACTTGATCGGTATAGAGAGCTGTATTCCAGGGAAGGATTGGCCCGGGTTTTGGGAGTGGACTCGAAGAAGATACGGGGAGGGTTATCTGAATAACGCTTTTTTGAAAATGGATAACCTGATCGGGATGATAGATTTCTACTAACCAGGCTAGTTGGGTAAATCCATCTCCTGGAGCAGATGAGAGTTTGGTTTGGTCAGCGTTTTCATTAATACGCCATTGAAAGGTTAAGGTTCGATCGAGATAATCATTGTGTCCCGGGACCTCAACTACCAAATATCCACGGTGAATGCCGGTTTCGGTAAAGGTAGCCACATCTATGGGTGCAACGTTGTTGATTAAACCTACTCCACACGCAGTCTTGGAATGATAATAAAAATCAACATATTCTTGATTTTTTTTGATGGGGAATTCATATTTATCTAAAAATTCATCCTCACAATTTGATTGAAGAGTGCCTCCATTAAAGGAAGTAATGGCGAAGGGTGGTGGACTTGGTTTGGCTTCCCCTGATGGAGGAGGTATAAGATGAGGTTGGGCATGATCGTCGAAAGGGAGTTGGGGGATTTCAATATCGATTAAATCGTGAAAGTCATCTTGAAGCTGGTTTTTAACCAAATCCCAAGATGGGGTATCAATTTGGTTCTGGTTTTGGAAGAAAAGCTGATCATTTTGGGGAATGAGGGATAGGTTAAAAACATTTAGTTCACTAGTCTGACCAGGAAACAACATAGAGTTGGCAAGCTCTTTATTTTTTGGGGCTGACATAACGTCACTTTCGATGATTCCTTCCCAACCTAAATCGTGATAGAGAATAAATTTTTTGTCTGGGTCGTCGTAGCAATAGTAGGACCACCGGACCGTATGACTTCCCGGACCGCCAATTCCATAGAAGCAGAGCGGGAGAGCTTTCCCTAGCATGCTGGGATAGTAAGTTTTGTGCCAACATTCCTGATAGGTGGTACGCGGTGCTAGGTCTTTTCCGTCGATGACCTCATCACCATCGGAATCAGGGTTGTTTAAAAAGGTGGAAATGAAATCGTCGTTTCCATCCAGTACTTCACGGACATCAGGCATCCAATCTTGGTCTTCGTCTTTCATGACCAAAAGATTGAATTCAGCCTCCAAGAGGTTGCTTATTCCATGGTCGGCAATCACAATTTGGTCGCTGCGAGAGAGGGCACAGCGTACTGTTACTGATTGAGAGACAACATCAGGGCTTTGCCACAAAACGGTGTTTTGATATTGAGTATAAGTGCCAGCGTCAAAGGAAATATGAAGGATGGCATGAGGAAGAGGACGAGGTTTCTCCGGATTGGTTACATCAACGACGTAAAAATGGAGTTCATGTTGAGAATCAGCAAAAAAGTAGGGGGTAATTAGGGTTTGAAGATCGGTTTGAATTTCAATATGAGAAAATTGCCGAGGATCGGTTCCCAAAGCTAATTCTTCACTATTGCTGATTCCGTCACCATCATCGTCAAAGGCAACCTGGGCGATTGATTCGCTGGAATTTCCGGCAGTATCCCAGGCTACAACCTTGATTTCCACACCCGCATCCCGATAATCATTGGAGAGATCCCAGCTCGCCAAAATATCATCTTGAGGGTTTTGTTTTTCATTAAAAGGAGGAAGGGTTAAGTTGACTTGATTCCAACCTCGTTCGCTCCCAGCTTTTCGATACCACACTCCGTAATGATCAAAGTTTTTCTCTTCAATGTGTCCTTTGAGAGTATATTGGTCCTGGTCTATGGTAGCCATTCCCGATGAGAGGATGAATACTTTGGGAGGAATATTGTCGATTTCGACTTGACCGCGAGCCAAAATCACTTCTTGACCGATGGACCACTTTTCAATTCGGATTGGTAAGGGTTCGTTATACGACCAATCGGATTCCATTATTTCAAGTTCGCTCTCCTGTGCCAGGAGCCCAGGGATCACAAAAGACCAGCCGGGTTCCTGCCCCAATGACCATTGAAAGTTCCCTGACCGATCATAGGCAACCACCGACTGAAAATAAACCTTATAAAAAAAGTCTTTGCCAACGGCAAAAGGTGCTATGAGATCATCCTCGATATCGTAATTCATCCGAGGGACAACCCCATTTTTTTCATCTTCCAGATTTCGAGGAATAATGAGGCGTACCTTATCGTTTTTCAGGTCCAATTCACAAAATGCAGGTTCGAAATCTCCTTTTTGGTTTTGGTGCATGACTTGAACATAGATACCATCTTCAGGAGCTGAAACAACAGAACCAAAGAATCCTGGTTTTTCTGCCCAGTGGTGAGATTCATTGGCGGTTTTCTCATGATTTATCGAATCCGCTATGAGTGATATGGTCTTTACCGCTTGGCCTTGAGGGTCAAAAATCCAGATCTTCCCCGGGTAACCTTCGGAGAATATCATGTTTCCCTCTTGATCAATGAAAAACCCTCCCCAACCACCTGGTGGGGTTTCTTTTTTTAAGTCCAAAGGTATTATTTTTTTGAAAACGCCTGTGGGAGAAAATATGGCAACTTGTTTCATTCCTGGTAGATATATATCGCCATTCGGACCAACATAAACTCCCTTTACTTGTTGTGATGTGTTGAAATAAGCCCATATTGGAAAGACCTGTTCGATTGTCCCATTATTGTTCATGATTACACATCGTTCTAAGGCATTGTCTAAAACGACCAACCGATTTTGGTCTAGGCGAGCCATTCCCACTGGATTAAGGTAGGTGTCAGGCGGAGTTACAATTTCGGAGAGAATATGACCTTCTTTATCCATGATGACTATTCGGTGGAAACCCTGCTGGTCGGTGACGTAGCAGATATCATCCTTGATGATTAGGGAACGAATATAACTAAAATCTCCTGGTTGCCCCCAAGTATCAAGAACCTCGCCGAGGGGAGAAAGTTTGCAAAAAAGAGAAAAGGAGGAAGACGATTTTTCTTCAGAAAATTCCAGAGGATGAAAAAATTGAGATGTTGCGATTAAGATTGAACCATCTGAGAAAATCCCTATTTCTCCCAACGATGGGAGTGGAATGGGACCCCCGCCATACAGGTTGGTGATCGTGTGGATAAGAACTCCTTCCGGCGAGAATTTCTTAATCATTCCCACTGGCATATTTTTTTGAAATTCTATCAGGGAGACATAGAGATACCCATCCGGTCCAAAAGTAATATCGTCTATTTCATTATGAAAAGACTGGTTTTCGACGACTGGTATTTCCCGAAGAAAGTGACCATGGTCGGAAAAGACCATAATACTCCCCCGCTCTTTACAGCTGATGAATATTTCTCCGCTGCTGTGTACTGCTAATTTATCTTGATGGTCGATTTTTATTTCAAGATCTTGAAAGCGACAGAGGATCATTTCCGACCACTGTTCAGGATTAATTTTAAAAAGATATTTGGTATTGACTCCAATAATGTCTCCCTGGGGAGAATATGCCAATGCGGTGGTTGTTTTTTCTTTTCCCAAAAATCGGATAAAATCCCCAGTTGGACTCAGGAGCTGTAAGGGGCAACCC